>JACQWN010000129.1 GCA_016209245.1 Bacteroidia bacterium | reverse complement strand
TTCGATTCGGATTCGTGCGACTGGTTAAGAAGAGTAACTGCCGAATTGTATTGATTGTTGAGGACATAAGCTGTAGCTAATTTTAGTTCGGAAGATACAATTTCAGTCTCTATCCTTTCAAAGTCGTCCTCGGCTCTTTGCAGTTCAGAAATTCCAACCTGTGCCGAATTAATTTGGTTCATTATACCCTGTGGCAGGTTACATGCTTCCACCGCTTCATATACAGGTTCGGTTACTGGTGAGTTGGCTTCGATTATTTGTTTTACATGACCGGGCGGCAAAGGTGTGGGCTTTTGCGTCAAGGCAGTAATTAATATTCTGTCTGATGTATAAGGAGAAATCGCTATAATCGCATTTTTGACGTGACCTTCTGAAGCATCTGATAAAACCATATCAACAATTTGCTGTGAGTCGCCGATCATAAGCACACTATCAATCTCTTCCGTCTGTGAACGATACGAAGCAAGCTCTGAATTAATTCTATCAATATAGCCGGGCAGTTCAATCGGTGGCGGTATGCCGACAGGAATAACAGAACAAGTAAATTCATTCATATTAAAAACGCAAACATTACTTACATTCTGATCTGTAATCCACCATGTATCGGTGCTGCAATCCGGTCTTGGATATAGCTGATTGTTTTCATCTGCACTATACGAATAATAATTAAAATGAATATCCGGGTCAACAATAACTTCTTTTTCGCTGGAGGGGTTTACTGCATTATCGCAATAATCCATCGAAGCTTCGAACCACTGGTTGGCGGGGAGTTTATCCGTATTAGGTGGTACCAAATCACATTGTATGCCTTGATCTTCCAGGTCGCCGTAAGTCCCAGTATAATCCTGCAATACCGTCATACCTGTCATATTGTTTGGGGTATTGATTAGCGATGTTTTATTAAGTCCGAAGCTATTGCATTTAATCATCAGGTTTGAATTATCAGCTTGCGATTGAACACCGTAGTCGGTGCCGGTAAAATAGTTACCCCACACTATACTTTCGGGAGAACCGCTGTTTTCGACAATGACTCCGTAAGTTGCAGGATCCTGGTATGTAGTCGGGTTGTTTGACACACCTTTGAAATCGTTGTCTTTAATCAGGAAATTATCGGCGGCAACCGTGTATATACCATAAGTATCTTGGCCGGGAACAGCAGGGATGTCGAAATTATTGCGGCAAATTTTTACACCGTTAATATATGAAGGAGCCCATGGAGGCCAAAGTGTAATCCCGCGCATTACATTTGTGAAAGTACATTCCGAAATGGTAAGATTGTCGAACGATCCTTCGATGCCTTTATAAAGGTCTGTAAAAGTACAATAGATAATTTGATCATCTATCATGGTCGAGATGGCGCTTAATCCTGTTCCTCTTTTATTATTTGAAATGGGATTTGCCGAATAATTATTGTACACGGTCACAGTATTAAGTTCTATATTGCCTCCCATAATGTGAATAAAGGAATGTGCAGGTTGTCCGAACAAAAAATTTATATAATGTAGTCCGCCGTCTGTAAATTGCGCTAAATCGGCGAAAGTATTATCGCAGAACAATTGGCAATCTATGAGTATGCTGTGGTTTTCATAACCGAATCCTTTGAAAACCACGCCTCTATGACAATTTTTAATGATTGCGCCGTTGCGTATTATTACGATGCCTCCTGAGCCGTGCCATGTATCTTTTATGGACGGGTCACCTGCAAATATACCGGTAAAGGCGCCTCTGATAGTCGAATTATCAATTACAACAACGCCATGGTGAGGGTCAGTATCTGTAGCAGGATCAAATGAGGCTGGTTGAGCCGTATTATGGTCGCCATACATGGTAATGCCTTGCCACATGTTATCGCAGGATGTTAATCCGGATAATTGTGAACCATAAATAAGTCTTAATTTGCCACCTATATGAACTATTATTCCTGCGTATTCGGCAAACTGAATAATACAATGGTTAAGAGTCAGGACTCCTCCGTACTGTATCTCAATATTGTCGTTTGCCTGATAAGTGCCTCCAGTCCATGATTGTATACCAGTAATATTGTTAAGAAGAGGGGGGTTTGTAAACAATCCCGGGTTTGTCAAGACTGTTCCGGTTGCGTCAATTGTACATTCGTTATCATCCGTTATGGTAACCGTGTAATCACCTGGTGCAAGGTTGCTCAAAGTGGAAGTCGTTTGTTGTAACACATCATCCCAAAGGTAATCATAATCCGGTGTTCCGCCGAAAGGTGTTGCAGTAATTTGACCGTCGTGCTGGCCAGCACAGCTTTCAGGAAGACCGCCAAAAGTAACTGTTAACTGTGAAGGCTGTGTGATAACAAAGGATTGGGTAATAGAGCAACTATTGTAGTCGGTAACGGTAACATAATAGGTTCCTGCCGGCGCTTCAGAGAGGTTGTAAAGAAACGGTTGTCCGCCGGGCCCTGACCAACTATAAATATAGGGAAGAGTTCCACCGTTTACGACAATAGATATGGAGCCGTTGGAAAGACTGTAGCAGGTGACGTTGGTAATTGCCGTTGCCATTATGGTCAGTGGTTGAGGTTCAGTGATAATTATTTGTGCGTCTGCCGTTTGTCCGCAGGCATCACTGACTGAAACAGAATAAGTCCCTGCTATCAGGTTGAACTGGTCTTCTGCCGTGGGATCTGCAAATGCAATTGGTCCTGTCCACATAATATTTATAGGAGGTTTTCCTCCGATTATTGTAAGATCTGTAGAGCCATCATTATCTCCGTTACAGGCTATATCGTTGCCAGTAAGAATAATTGAAAGCGGTTGAGCTACTTCTAATTTGACGTTTCCAATATCACTGCAACCAATAACATCTGTAACGGTTACACTATATAATACCGGGCAAAGGCTTGTAGTTATCTGAGTATTTATTGGATTAGGTTCATTACAGCACCATATATATGAATATGGAGGTATTCCGCCGGACACATTTGCAGTTGCAGTACCATCGCATAATCCGGGACAGGTCAAGGTAGCCTCAATATCAACCGTTATTCCTTCGGAAATTGAAAAATCTGCTGTGTAACTGCATCCAAGTAAATCAGTGACTGTTACGCTATAATTTCCGGCGCAAAGGGTTGATATGGAAGGAGTGGTTGAACCGTTAGACCATAAGTCGGTTACACATTGGTTTGTAATATTTACCGTTACCGTAAGTTCGGGAGGTTCGGTAACTATTAATGCCAGCGTGCTCATGCATTCATTGGCATCGGTAACTGTCACGGAATAATTATCTGCAGAGATGTTTACCAGATCAGCAATGGTAGCACCGTTAGACCATAAATAAGAATAATCGGGTGTTCCTCCGGATACCGATAAGTCAATGGCACCATCCTGCATATCATAACAGGTGATATTTGTAATGCTCGATGTGATTGTCAATGTAGGCGGTTGAGCGATTATAATGTTATTTACTGATGAACAACCGGAATTATCCGTTACAGTGACCGTGTAAGAACCTGCTGTTAGATTTGAGTATGTATTTGTAAAGTCATTGGTAAATCCATTTGGTTCCCAGTCATAAGAGTAAGGTGATGTGCCTCCTGTAACTGTAGCCGTAGCGGAGCCGCTATTTTCGCCGAAACAATTAATATTTGTGCCTGTAATTGAAATGTCGAAAGTTGCAATTATCACATTTGCGACTGCGGTGCAGAGGTTATCATCGGTAACAGTTACCGTATAATTTCCTGCAGGCAAGTTGGAATAAGCAGGTGTACCATCGCCGGTAAAACCATTTGGCGACCAGTCGAAGACATAAGACGGAACACCGCCTGAAGGTATTACAGTTGCAGTACCATCATTATTAAAGCAGCTTGCATCATTTGAAAAGACCTGTAATAATAATTCGTCGGGTTCGGTAATGGTAACATAGGCAATATCCTGGCATCCAAAATTATCGGTAACAGTAACTGAATTTTGTCCGTGGCATAATCCCATGGCCGTTTGGTTAGTTTCTCCATAGGACCATACAAATGTATAGGGGGCTGTTCCATACATTGGAGTCGCTGTGGCTTGGCCATTACATTGTCCGTTGCATAAGGGAGCGATGACATTTTCTATTTCGACGTTCACGCGGGGAGTCATGTAACAATTGGGTAATCCTAATCTTGATATTCTACCTGCCAAGTCAAAACCGTTTTCTACGAATCCACAATTCATGGCATCAGCATCTGAATTATTAATAACCGCCGGAGTCTGAAGATCCGAAGTTGCAGGAGCACCGTTTTCAAATTGCCAGAACCATAATGTTGGCGTTCCTGCACTTTCATCGTTAAATTGTATGATCGCAGGCGTTCCTGCACAAAGAATTGCAACTTCAGGCTCGGCAGTAAAACAAGCCACCGGATTAGGGGCCAGGCAACCCAATGCCTGGAATGCGTTAATTCGCCCGTGTCCGAGCAGACCTGCCAATAGCGGATCGTTGATTGCATCAATTGGATCGCAGTGATCTTCTATACAATTTTTGACATCATTTGGAATCACAATCAAATTATTGGTTTCGGCATAAGACAACATTAATCCGCATAGAGCGGAAACAACGGGGCAGGCCATTGATGTTCCGGTGCGATAACCATAGCTGGTTGTTGAATTTGCCATAGTACTTAATATTTGAACACCGGGAGCCATTACATCCACCCAATTATCCGCCAAACTGCTAAAATTTGAGCCTGAATTCCATGCATCATTCCATTTCAGATCATTAGCATCTGTAGCGCCGACAGCAATTACATCGTCATAAGCTGCGGGATAGGTAAGCGTAGAAACATTATCATTGCCTGCGCTTGCAACAAGAATAATACCTGCAGTTACTGCTGCATTGATTGCATTTTGAATAGTAATTCCATCAGGTATGTGCCATGACATATTAATAATATCAGCGCCTGATAATCTTGCATAATTAATACTCTCAGGACCTTCTGCCATATTTCCTGCAGCATCATTATTTTTGACTAACATTATTTTTGTATTGAATCCTAAAGAAGCTATACCTGTTCCATTATCGGTTCTTGCGCCTGCTATTCCGGCTACGTGCGTACCATGTCCCCAGAAAGGATGTTCAGTATTAGCAATAGGAAACGGATCGCTGTCGGTTTCCCCGACATCATACCCGATAATATCGTCAATATAAGTATTTTCATCGTTATCAGTACCATCAAGTAAAAGATTCTGATTCTGAAGGTTTTGTGTAACAACATCCCTTAAGGATAAAATATTATCTCCATTAAAGTCAAATGCCATCCCATTAAAAATAATATAATTCCTTAATTCTACTGCTGTTACACCATTAACATTATCCAGATCTATCTGGGGAATCAGAAACGCCGGTATTTCCGCCTGATTCACCCATATATTATCAATAAGGTCTTCATGGTCGGCAAGAAAATCATTATCAGTGATAGCGATAATTATTTCATTGCTTCCTGTAGAAATGTCCCATGCATCAAATGCTTTAATAGTATTAAGATAATAAGGTTGCTGATTTAAAATTAGATCGTCTTCCGGTACTATACATGGTCTGGCTATACTTACCGGCTCCGCATATTCCATGAATGAAAGCTGGCTGAATTCATCAATAAGTTCTTGTTGTTTCCTGTACTGTGAAAAATAGACTCTGTAGGTTCTTTGCAATTTTAAATCGTCTTTTCCAAATGGATTTTTAATACTTTGAATCCCATATTGACTGATAAATGGAAGCAATGAGACAGCTTCCTGGTTATAAGTATATGAGCTGTCAACGTTAAAACAAAGATTTGCCTGAAAATTGTCATTTAATTTTACATACAGATTTCCCGGCTGTGTTCTGTACATTATTCTAATAGAACACTTATCGCTGTATGGAGATTGTGAAGTTCCAAGTATTGCACGAACTTTAATATTATATAAAGCATAATCTTCAGGGAGTGTCGCTAATTCTATACAACTAAAAAAGTTATTAGCAGATGTAATTATTTGTTCTTCACCAGTCATAGAATTTTTTACCAGAAACTCATACCCCGTGGCTCCCGGCACGGGTATGGCATACAAGGGCTGGTCTAAGGCGACATCTGTTGCGCTGCAGTCTTCATCTCTCAGCTTTGTTGTTGGCATCGCCGTCATCTCTACACCGCTCATCCATACGCCTGGTCGCATAAACGATACATCGGTGAGCAACGGCTTGCTTGGGTCGGTAAACGATTCGTAAACAATCCGGTTATTCACTATATAATGTATGGCATTGCCTTGTCTTGCTATTTCATATACATCGCCAATTTCAAGATTTATTTTGACATCAGGGACATATATACCCGATTCATAAATTACTGCGTGTGGCTTTTTGGGGGGACAAAAACCACATAATTCCTTCGACAACATATAGTTAAACATGAATCCGTAATCAATATGCCCAAACCCTGCATCTGTATTTATATGACTTAGCCCGATGATACGTGTACGATTCACCGTATCAGTCTGTTCTTCCATTACATACCTTA
>JACQWN010000128.1 GCA_016209245.1 Bacteroidia bacterium | reverse complement strand
CCATTCAAGATTGACAGGGAAGCTATTGACATTGCCATTGAAATTTCTTTATTGGCAAAGCTCAATATTGTCGGCGAAGTCCATATCACCAGAAAACAATACCTCGACGGAAGCATACCTACCGGATTTCAACGCACCGCCATACTTGGAGTGGAAGGCACACTTCCATTAAAAAACAAGAATGTCAGAATTATGCAATTAAGCGTGGAAGAAGACTCGTGCCGGGAAATATCAGATATCGGACATGTCCGTATTTATAAAACAGACCGGCTTGGCATGCCGCTGGTAGAAATTGTGACCTATCCCGATTGTTTTAAGCCGGATGAAGTTAAAGAAGCCGCCGATTATATACGGTTTTTATCCAGAAGCACGAATAAAGTTCGTACAGGCATCGGTTCAACTCGTGCCGATGTTAATGTCAGTTGCAGGGGTGGTACAAGAGTTGAAATAAAAGGAGTATCGCATAACCGGTGGATGCCTAAGCTTACTCATAATGAATGCTTCAGGCAATGGGCGCTGTTGAACATCAGAGAGATATTGCGAAACAGAGTCCCAGATTATAAAAACTGGAAGGCATCTTATGTATCTCTGAATTATGAAGATTTTGAAATAACTTACGAACCTTTGAAAATAGCCAAAGAACAAAAATTAAATTTTATTGCTATTAATCTGCCCGAATTTAAAGGAATATTATCCCATTTTACACAACCGGGCAAGATGTTTGCAGACGAACTGACCGACCGGCTTAAAGTAATTGCCTGTCTTGAAAAACCCAATATGTTGCATACGGAGCAATTCGATAAAATAATCAATGATAATGACATGAAAATAATCGCCCCTTTGCTCAACATTGGCGGAAATGATGCACAGGTTGTCATCTGGTGTTCCGATTACGACAAAAAAACTGCGATTGAAACTATCGAGGAACGGTGTAAATTGGCTTTTGAATGCGTGCCTAATGAAACAAGGAAATCTTATGAAAACGGGACAACCATATTTGAACGTGTTCTTCCGGGCCCCGACAGAATGTATCCCGATACCGATTCGGTCCCTATACCTCTTACAGATGAGTACATTAATAAGCTAAAGAAAAATTTACCGGTTGACGTAATTGACCGTATTCATCAATTGAACCGATGGTGTATTCCGGAAGATACTTACCGTTATATTCTTAAGAAAAACCTTGTTCCGCTTATTGAACGGATAATTAATGATTTAAAATTAGACTCACGTTTTGCAGGAACATTTTTCGGGCACAGATTAAGGCATCTCGAAGGACATATTATTGCAGCCAAGGATTTTAACTATGATATGCTTTACGATTTATTCAAATACCTCAGAGATGAAAATCTTGATGTCGAAATAGCTAAGCAAATGCTCCCTGTTTTATACGAGCATCCGAAAATGGATTTCGAGTCGGTATTGACAAATCTGAAATTCAGACGCAGGACAAAAGAGCAATTAGTAGCACCAATTGGGTTTTTAAAAGAAAAATATAAAGAAATCGGTAGAAATAAATCTGCAAAAACAGAAAATGACTGGGTGATGGGACAGATAAGAAAACAAGCTGTTGGAAATTTGAGCTTAAAAGAGCTGAAAATTAATATTGATAAATGGAATACATAATTAAGGATTAAGGATTGAGGATTCTAAAAACCTGTCAGTGCTCGTGGTGAGCCGGGTCGAACTATGCGAAGCTCCTGACAGTGTTTTGAGACAGATATAAGATTTAGGATTTGGGATTTAGGATTTATAATAAACCACGAAGACACGGAGGACACGGAGAAACACAGAGATAATTACTCCGTGTAATTTTGTGTTCTCAGTGTTTGTGTGGTGAGTAATTAAACGATTAACGATTATGTCGGAAGATTTTTTTCAGGGTTATAAAGGCGAAGCTCTAAAAGTACTGACTAAATTCAATGTTCGCGTATGGGGGCAGGCGGAAATTGAAACTACACGTGGTGAATTTAAAGGAACAGTTTTGCCCAGGGCGGAAAATGACGATGACAAGCATATTGTACTGAAGATATTTACCGGCTACAATATAGGTCTTGATATTGATACAATTACCTCGATGAAAGAAGTTGGCTATAAAAAGGCGGTATATAAAATTCCCGAAAAGGAATTTCCATATACGCCCGGTTTGCCAAAAGTAAAATTAATCGGAACAGGCGGAACAATTGCATCACGGCTTGATTACAGGACCGGTGCAGTTATCCCTGCATTTACTCCGGGTGAATTATATGGAGCGGTTCCTGAACTGGCAGACATCTGCAATCTTACGACGGAAAAACTTTTCGCCGTATTCAGTGAAAATATGGGACCTGAGCAATATAGAAAACTTGCAATTGCCATTGGAAAAGAAATTGAAAATGGCATTGAAGGAATAATTATCGGACATGGAACAGATACATTACATTATACTGCATCCGCATTAACATTTATGGTGCAGGATTCACCGATTCCGATAGTTCTTGTAGGGTCACAACGCTCTTCCGACCGCCCATCTTCCGATGCGGCGCTGAACCTTATACATGCTACTACTACCGCCGGACATTCCGATATTGCCGAAATAATGGTTTGCATGTTCGGACCCACCTCCGATGAATATGGTTTTTTGCATAGAGGCACAAGGGTCAGGAAAATGCATTCATCGTACCGTTCTACTTTCAGAACCATCGGCGATACTCCACTCGCAACAGTAAGCCGCAAAGAAGGCGTCAAACCGATTAAGACTAAATACAACCACCGCAGAAAAGACCGGAAAGTCAGAATAATTCCATATTTTGAAGAAAAAGTGACGATGATTTATTATTACACCAATATGCAGCCAGATATTATTGACTCTCTGGTCGAAGCCGGATACAGAGGAATTATTATTATAGGAACGGGATTAGGACATGTGAACAAACCTATTTATCCTGCAATTGAACGAGCTGTAAAAAAAGGAGTTCATATCTTTATGACAGTTCAGACAATATGGGGATATGTCCACATGTTTGTCTATGACACAGGGCGTGATTTAATGGCTAAAGGAGTGGTCCCTCTGGAAAATATGCTCCCCGAAACCGCTTATATAAAGTTGGGATGGGTTCTCGGTCAAACCGACGAGCCGGCAGAAGTGCGCCAGCTTATGCTGACTCCTGTCAATGATGATATCACTAAGCGCGAACCATACAATGGATATCTGATTTATCAGGGCGGCGTACCGGAAATTGAAGATTTTATTAGAAGAGTTCATAAATAATTCAGATTGCTTACAAAATTATTCTTGAAAATGCGGATGTCGGGATTTGGATGAAATTCGCAAAAAGTATTTGGTAGTTATTTTAATAAATTAGAAACTTTAAAAAATTATATCTTTGAAATTTAATAAATATAAATTGTATGAAGAAAAATTATCAATTTACTGCACAAATAATAAAAGATAAAGATACAGGATTATATGTGGGTATTATTCCGGATATACCCGGAGCGCATACTCAAGCTGAGAGTTTAGATGAATTATATAAAAATTTAGAAGAAGTACTTAAACTTTGTCTGAAAGAGTTGAGAGAAGAAGAATTAAATCAACTTCCTCAAACAGTTAAGTGAGATTTAATACTTTATTTCAGTTATTAAATTATATGCAAAAGCCAAAAAAAACAAAAAATCAATTAAATCAAAAAAAAAGCCCTACTATCAAATTACAGCCACAAGCCCCTCAAAAAGGCAAACTAAAAAGCATGGCAAAGAAAGAAAAACGCTTCCCATGGCTTGTTTATTTCTCTGCTGTTATTGTTTTAGTGCTAACCTTGCTTTGCTATTCACAAGTTCATAAAAACGGTTTTACCAATTGGGATGATCCCGGATATGTAACCGAGAGTGAAACTATTGATAAGGGTTTAACATGGAATAATATCAAAATCATATTTTCAAAGCCACAGGTATCCAATTACCATCCTCTTACAATTCTTTCTCTTACCATTGATTATGAAATTTCAAAAAAATATTTTTCACTGCCCGACAATAAACCCGTTCCAACTATTTTTCATTTAACAAATCTTATATTCCATCTACTTGCTACTTTAATGGTGTTCATTTTCATCTATCACCTGACACATAAAAAATTATTAATTTCCATTATTGTATCTGCTCTTTTCGGCATACACCCTATGCATGTGGAATCGGTTGCATGGATTTCCGAAAAAAAAGATGTATTGTACGGTTTCTTTTTTGTAGCGGCTCTTTTTACTTATGTAAAATATTACAAAACAAAAAAAATTTTGTATTTCGTCCTGACATTTTTTCTTTTTATTCTTTCAATCCTTTCAAAACCGGCAGGTATCGTGTTCCCATTTGTTCTGATGCTCGTTGATTTTTCTCTCAATGAAAATATAATTATTCGAAATTTTAAAGAGCTATATTTCTCTTTTATTAATTATTTTCAAAACAAATGTTATCTCAAAAGCCGTACATGGGAAAAAATATTTCTACTTTTTTTTGCTCTGGCAGAATTATACATTACTTATAAAATACAGGAAAATAAAGCAGTTGCCGACTTCGACACTTTTACCGTTTGGCAAAGATTCATGTTCGCTTCGTATGGCTTCATTATGTACATAAACAAATTATTCGTACCTGTTAAATTGACTACTTTTTATCCGTATCCTAACCTCGATGAACACGGCTATATCCCACTGATTTTCTATGTATCGCCATTTATTGTGCTTGGCTTTCTGGTTCTGATATATTTAACAATGAAGCGCACAAAAGCGGCCATTTGGGGTATCATTTTTTATTTTATTACTGTCGCTCTTGTTTTACAATTCATTTCAGTAGGACGGGCTATTATGTCCGACCGCTATACATACATACCTTATATCGGACTTTTTTTTATTATCGGTTATTATTATGATTTTGTCATACAATTAAAAACAAAATACAGCTTGGTGCTGAAATTAATTTTTTCATTAGCACTGGTTGGATGGGGAATATATTTATATACATCGGCTTATGAAAGAGT
>JACQWN010000127.1 GCA_016209245.1 Bacteroidia bacterium | reverse complement strand
CTGAAAAATAAAACATAGCGATAATAAAGATGGATTTAGTGTCCATTGTGTGAAGGAGCAATAAACAAACACTAACATAAATCACAGTTTTATGAAAAAAATGATTTTTACTTTTTATTTAATCCCAATATTATTATTCGGGTTAAACGCACAGGAAAATATTAACCTGTCAGCATTGCCTAGCTTTGACGGTGAGCCTTCGATAGCTATCAACCCGGTAAATCCTGATAATATTATTGCAGGCTGGATGCGTTTAAAACTGGATGGTAAAATATGGATTGCCACTAAAGCGTCTTTTGATGGCGGTCAAAGCTGGAGTTCAATTAACTATCTCCCTCATGATACCATAATTAATGGTTCTGCTGATGTTAATATTGTCTTTCACAATTCAGGAACGGCTTACTTGTCGTATATCAATTTCAGGGTATCGCCTGATACGGTTGGGGCAATATTTCTTACACGGTCGACTAATGGAGGAATAACATGGGAAGTGCCATGCAGGATAATAGGTTCAGGCGATACGCCGGATTTACCATTTGACCGGCCATGGATTGCCGTTGATAACAGCGGCGGAATATACGATGGAACTGTTTATCTTAGCGTGATGTCGGTATACTGGTATCCCGGGCAGCATCATATTTATCTCCGCAGCACTAGCGATGGCGGAGCGACATGGAGCTCTATCCGGCAGGTTGACGATAGCCTGTTTTCGATGGGTACAATGAAGGTTTCATATGCTCCAATATCAATTGATGCTGACGGAAAGGTTTATCTGACTTACTTTTCCTATAATCCCCAAGTCAGCCCTTATATCAGGCAGTTTGTAGCAACGACTACCGACACTGGGAACACATTCCAACGATATGTTGCCGTCAATATTTTTCCATTATATGCGAAATTACCCTTCTATACGATATCCGCCGATCCTGTAAATCCGGGAAATGCTATAATCGCCTGGTGTGATACAAGATTTGGCGATTTGGATATCCTTTTGTCAAAAACAGGTAACGGAGGTCAATCGTGGACTGAACCGGTAAGAGTCAATGACGACCCTGTTAATACCGGTATCGTACAGGACCAGGTATGGTCGTTTTTTTCTCCTTCCGGCACATTAGCGCTGGCATGGCGCGACAGACGGATTAACGACACTTCTTCAACATCACCTTTTGACATTTATACTGCTGTTTCTACAGATGGTGGCGTTTCGTTTGAGCCGAATATCAGGTTAAGCGACGTCTCTTCCCCATATTCGGCTCTCAGTTGCTGTAACTCTTTTATCGGAGTGGCTTTAACTGATAATTTACTCGTTTCTGCCTGGGGTGATTTCCGAAATAGCAATTGGGATATATATTTCAGCAAATCTGATATTATTACTGAAACTGAAAAAACTATACAGACAGATAAATATGACCTGCGGGTTTTTCCTAATCCGAATAATTCGGAAACAGTCATTCAATTTACGCTTAACAAAAATCAGCTTGCAGAACTGAAATTGTTGGATGATACAGGAAAAGAAATAAAATCATTAATAAGAAAAGAATTAATGAAAGGCGAGCATTCAGTTATTCTCAACATGAAAAGTTTGAGTCCTGGAGTATATTACATTGTACTTGTTATGAATAGTAATATTTCCACAAAGAAAATGATGGTGATAAACAAATAATTAAAGGGATATCAATATGAAAAGAGTAGTTTTATTTTTGACAGGATTTGTTGTTTTGGTTTTACAAAATCAAGCACAGACTGTAACCGACATAGACGGCAATATATATAATACTATTATTATCGGAACGCAGGAATGGATGCAGGAGAATTTGAAAGTAATACATTACAGGAATGGCGATGCTATACCGGATGTAACCGGTGACACACAATGGAGCAACCTGTCCACAGGCGCATATTGCAACTACAATAACAATGAAAGTAATGCGTTAATTTATGGCAGGTTATATAATTGGTACGCAGTGGCCGACAGCCGCAATATATGTCCTGCAGGGTGGCATACGCCTACTGACGCCGAATGGACAACGCTTACCGATTATTTGGGAGGATTCAATATCACAAATTAATGAAATACACTATCAAGATGAAATAATTATTTATCCTAATCCGGCCGGTGACAGAATTGTTATTGACTGTGCCGAACGACAAGATGCAAAAATGCTGGTATATAACATGATTGGAGAATGCATCCTGCAAAGAAAATTGAATAATAGTACGAATGTAATTGATATCAGTTCTTTGTCAAAAGGAGCTTATGTGATAAAAATTACTTGTGAACAAGTGACAATTCAGAAAAAATTAATTAAAAGCAGTGATTATTAACTATACATAAAACGGGATAAATTTTGTCGCTGATCTTATTGTCTTACCAATAGAATGGTTCGGTCATATATTTTTAAAAGATAAACCCCGCTTTCAGATTTTAACAGGTCTATTGTTATTCGTTTCTCTGTCAGCACGTCTTTCCGAATAATTTTTCCTAAAATGTCTGTGATTTTGTAGGGAATGTCCCCTGTCCAAGGTTTTTGAAATTCAATGGTAAATATTCCATCTGACGGATTAGGATAAACCTTAAAATTACTGCTCATGCTCTTTTCAGGTATGCCTAATAGTATGACAATGTAACAGGTTGAAGTATCAGTACATCCATTTTGAGTAATTTCAACAGTATAGTTACCGCTTACCGTTGGTGAGTAGGTTTGATTGGTTGCCCCTGTAATTACAGCAAAGTTATTATCACAATCAAGCCATTGATATGTTCCGCCTGTAGCGTTTGCTGTGAGGGAATTGTCCGCTTCTGTTATAGAAGTGTCAACCGTGTTAACGGTCAGATTCGTGGTAATGATGCTATCACAGCCATCGGAAGCAGCGAGTGTGTCTATGTATATTCCTGATGTAGTATAAATACTGCTACCTACCTGAACACTTTCACCATTGCAAATAGTAACAGAATTTGAAATGTTATAAGCTGTATCACAAATATAAAAGTATCGGACTGCATACAAACTCCAGACATTGTTACTATCTTTTACCCGAATAAACAAATCATGCTGACCTTGATTAAGTCCAATCGTGCTGATTGTTGTATTGACATCCACACTATCTCCGGGCGTAAGTGATATTCCTGTGCCATTGCCCACACCGGGATCTGTATCATAAAAATATTCGGCATCAATAATTTGAGGCTGAGTGACGGTCATATCCGTATAAGTAGTATCGTAAACATAAACTTTGTGTTTTCTGTAGATGCTCCATTGTGCCGAATCATCCAAAACACGAACAAATAAATAATGGTATCCCACAGAAAGCCCGGTCATAGAAATATTAGCCGTTTCATTAACAGAATCTCCTGCGGTTACAGTTAATGCAGCGCCATTGCCTACCCCCGGATCGCTATCAAAGAAATATTCTGCATTGCTGAGTTGTGGCTGGGTAGTGGTCAAGTCCACATAATTGGTATCGTAAACATAGATTTTATGAGGGCGGTATAAGCTCCAAACTACCATGTCATTTTGCACCCGGACAAAAAGGTAATGGTAGCCAACCGAAAGACCCGCCAGTGAAATGTTAGCGGTCTCATCAATAGCAGTATCAGCAGAAACGGTTAGCGAAGTGCCATTGCCCACTCCCGGATCGGTATCAAAAAAATACTCTGCCTGTACGATGTTTTGAGCATTAAGTGTAAAAAAGTAACACAAAACGCCCAGAAAAGTGGTAACCAAACGTTTCATGTTAATCTTGTTTTTTTGCTTTGAAATTAATTTGAAGCGTTCCTCCTACGGGAATCGAAGCGTCGTTGATATTAATCTCGGTCATTTGTGGTATATTCGGATTGGCGCCAACTTCATAAGGTATGCCTCCTCCATAAATACCAATATCTGTTCCGTCAGTACCTGCATTTTGACCCGGTGATGAGGATTGCAAATGATAATCGTGGCTATAACTAAAAGGCGCCCCGCCATAGGGGAAATTAACAAACTTCGGGTCGGTGCCTTCCATGTTGCCGCTGCCGATGCTTCCCGGATTTTCAGATGAACCGACAAGTGTATCATTAGTATTAAGGTAAGTGATGTTGTTGGTAAAAGTACAGCCGATACAGCCCTGTGGTTCTGCAGCATAGAAAATGTTGTTTTGGACAACAGCGTTGGCTACTCCTGAATAATGGTTGTTCAATTGATTTATAAAAATATTGTTTGTGATTGTAACACCACTCAAATCATAATAATTTGTAGAACTATAATAATCTCCATCAAACCTCACGTTGTCAAAAATATTATTGCGTATAATCACGTTAGCGTAAATATTATTTATTGTTCCATAGCTGATAAATCCGGTAGCGAATTTACAATTATTCCCCTCAATTAAGCAATTCTGAATTGTTATATTTTGATAACTATAGTCATCATCTGACACAGAAAATTTAATTGTCTCATACCACTGATTATTTATTATTTTACAACGTTCAATTGTGATGTTGCTCAGTATTTGGTTAACGCTGGTTCCTCCTGAAAACCAAGGGTCAAACATAATTGCATACTGACCTTCTATATAAAAACCCTTTATAACACTATTGCTGGCGCTGACAGTTGCATTTAACCTATTCAAATGAAAGCTCCCAATAATGGTATTCTCCCCGTAAGGATTATTATACCCCGCACCTATCAACACCAATGATTTATTAAAGCTGATATCTCCATAAGATGTTGGTGAACCACTTACATAAATGGTATCACCGATGGCAGCATTGTCAATGGCCGTTTGCAAATTGGTGTATTGCCCCGGGCTGTTTGGGTTATTGCTCACCGTGATAACAGCGCCGTAACAGACATTTCCTAAAATAAAAGCAATTGTTGCAATCATTAATGTTTTCATTTTTTTAAAATTTGGTTATTATAAAATGGTAGATTCACGTCATCCCGCATGTGCGCATTGGCGTCAAGCTAATGCGAACATGCGGGACAACTTGATTATAATTATTTGCAAATATAAAAAAATAATATTTGATTAGAAAAAAATATGTATTTTTGTCTTTAAGAAATGAAAAAAACCTTAAAACTGCTGTTTGAAAAAGCAGATGAACT
>JACQWN010000126.1:7715-13989 GCA_016209245.1 Bacteroidia bacterium | reverse complement strand
TTTATACTCCAGAACTGAAAGTTTGCCTGTCCTTGTCCGCCTGCAACAGGTTTGGTGGGCATATCACCTGGTTGCGCTTGCGTTTGTGAAACTAATAAGCAGAAAAGAATAATGGAGAGTAATTTACTGTTAATCAGCGAGTTATACCCCCCCTATAGTAATTTTCCCATTTTTCATAAGCTTTGAGATTTTAAAGTTAATAATATTTTTAAACATAAGATAGACGCAAAAAAATAAAAAAGGTTGCTTAACCAATAATAAGGGAGAGAGGGCGGAATGTAGAGACGCCGGAATGTAGAGATGTCCAATTTGGGCGTCTCTACATTCCGGTTTACATTCCGCCCTCTCTCCCTACAATAAAAATTAATCTATCCACGCAACCTTATTATTTATTCATACGTCTTAAAGAAGTATTCAAAAAAATAATAATTTTGTACTATAATTATTAACCCTAAAATCTTTTAATTATGAAACTATTAGCTACTTTAAATTTTATGAAAAATTACAACCTGTCAGTTGTAATATTAATTGCAGTTTTTGCAATATTTTTTAATACCGGATTATCTGCTGCCGATTACTACTGGGTAAACGGAACAGGTAGCTGGAAAGATTACAGCAATCACTGGGCTACAACCTCCGGCGGAAGCACTTATTATTCACAGGTTCCCGGCGTGAATGATAATGTCTTTTTCGATAATAATTCATTTCCGCTGCCAGGAGCCGTTGTAACGGTTGATACTACCGCCAATTGTAACAATATTAATTGGACAGGAGCGCAGAATATACCTGACCTTGCAGGGTGGAATCAAATATACATATATGGTTCACTGACTTTTATCCCTAATATGACTGCAACTTACAACGGGCAATTATATTTTGCATCATCTAATCCGGGCAATACTGTAAACTTTTCTACCGTACCGTTAATGATAAATAATATTCAATTTGATGGTCAGGGCGAATGGACATTGTTATCCGATATTGACCTCACTTTGGTTGGATTCGGACAGTTAATTGTCAGTGAAGGAACATTAAATACAAATGGGAAAACAATTAGTGTCGGTATGTTCAATTCATGGCCAATGGGGGTAAGAACTATTAATCTTGGAAATTCAACTATCAACTGTCAGAATCTGATGTTAATGAATCCCGCATCATTAACTTTAAATGCCGGGACATCAACAATAAATCTGCGGAATGGATGGTTCAACGGTGAGGGCTTAACATATTATGATGTAAATTTTGTACCTACATGGGCTACTGAAGTAAACATAATGAGCTCGAACACATTTCACACAGTCGGTCTTGTTGATACAAATGTTCTCGGTGTCGTTTTCCCGTCAGGCAATATGCAAACAATCTATGATATTGATTTTGGAGCAACCTGTTACAACAGGAAAAGCGTTAGGGCAATGAATGCAGGAGAGGCAGCCATAATTAAAAAATTAACAGGCACGGTTCAGGAAGATTTTCTTAGCATTAAAGATATTACGATTATCGGTGGCGCTGCATTTATTACAGACAATGGAATTGACCTTGGAAATGTTACTAACTGGACAATTAATCCGTCCGCTCCTGCTACTTATTACTGGGTAGGCGGTACAGGCAACTGGAGCGACCCCGGCCACTGGTCTCTTAGCAGCGGAGGCCCTTATCCATCAGGCAATACCTGTGTCCCTTCCGACGCCGATGATGTAATCTTTGATGTAAATTCATTTTCACTTGCCGGACAAACTGTTACAATAGACGTATATGCATATTGTAAAAATATGACATGGCTTGGCGTATTGTTTAATCCTACTCTTGCAAGCAGCTTCCCATCACAGTTAAATATTTTCGGCTCATTAACCCTTGATCCGGGTATGACTTATAGTTATACCAGCTATATATATTTCAAATCGCCTGTTTTCGGCAATACAATTTTCACAGCAGGAAAAACCTTTAGTTCTTACTTATATTTTGAAGGCGCCGGCGAATGGACTTTCCTTGATGCTCTGAACGGAACAAGCTATGTTTACTTGAATCAGGGAAGTCTCAATTCAGGCAATCAAACTCTTAATATGAACTCTTTTACATCGGGTACAACTCTTTCACGCCAGTTAATTCTTGGCAATAGTACTATTAATTGCTCATGGGGCTGGTATATCACCGATAGTACAAATTTAACATTTGATGCCGGCAACTCAATTATTAATCTGAATTCCGGTACTTTTAACGGCGGCAGCCAGATATATAATAACGTTATATTTAACTCTACAACTTCGACATACATCTATGGTACAAATACATTCAATAATTTAGTAAATCTCTCGGCAGGCGACCTTTATTTTGAAGCAGGCACAACTCAAACATTTAATACCTTTGCTACAAATGGCTCATGTTCCGATTTGTGTAAAATTTATTCAACAGTAGCAGGACAAGCGGCGACTTTGTCAAAACCAGCAGGAGGCGTTGCTGTGAGCTATGTGGTTATTAAAGATAATATTGCTGCCGGCGGAGCCATCTTCAATGCAAATAACAGTGTTGATGAAGGCAATGTATCGGGCTGGAATTTTACTTTATTAGCTTCAAAAAATTATTACTGGATTGGCGGTGCAGGTAATTGGAATGATCCTGCTAATTGGTCGGAAAGCAGCGGCGGCCCTGCTAATCCGGGTGGTTGTATTCCTACTCAGGTAGATAATGTTTTCTTTGATAATAACTCCGGACTTGGCGGACAAGCTGTCACAATTAATGCTACAGCCAATTGTAATAATATGAACTGGACGGGAGTTTCGCCAAATGCAATTTTAACAGGTGCCTCTTATGCTATTAATATCTATGGCTCCCTGACATTAGTCGCTAATGTAACTTTAAATCATATAGGAAACATCTATTTTGTTTCTAATAATCCCGGCAATACAATTAATATGGCGAATAAAACTTATTACGGGCATATATATTTCAATGGTTCAGGCAATTGGACCTTACAAAGCACCTTAATCACATCCATAGTAAATAATAAAAGTATTTATTTTACAAAAGGAAACCTTATTACAAATAATTTTAATATTACTACATATTACTTTTATTCTTATCAGCCATATTGGCGTCAGCTTGATTTAGGTTCATCAACTCTTACTGTAACATATTGGTATATTTACGACGGAACCGGTTACACTGTTAATCCAGGCACATCTGTTATAAATACCACAAGCAGCTCATTTTATGGCGGCAGCGCTTCATACAATAATGTCAATATCAGCGCCGCTTCGTATGTTTATATTATGGGTTCAAACAGCTTTAATACATTGAATGCATCTAATTGTACAGGTTTATATTTTGAAGGGGGTTCGACAACTACATTTAATACTTTGACTATTCCAGATGGTACCGGATGTACCAATTATTTTTATATAGGAACAAATAATAGCGGTAATGTCGCTCATTTATTGAAACCTGCAGGATTTTTTATCAAAAACTGGCTGTTGATTAATGATTTAACCGCCGGTGGCGGCGCTGTTTTTACTGCATTAAGCAGTCAGGGTGTTGGCGATGTAACCGGCTGGAATATCCTTTCGCCTTCGGGAGTTAATCTTTATTGGATAGCAGACGGAGGCGACTGGAGCGATGTTAACCACTGGTCATTATCTTCCGGTGGAGCGCCTTACGGCTGCCCGCCGACCGCTGAAGATAACGTATTTTTTGATGCTAATTCTTTTTCTTTGCCAGGACAGGAAGTCAATATCAATGCCAACGCTTATTGTAAAAATATGAATTGGACAGGTGTTACAAATATTCCAAACTTGACCGGCTGGTCACAATTAAATATCAACGGCTCATTAACCCTGAATATTGCAATGACCATTGATTACTGGGGTACTTATAATTTTACATCCCCTCTGCCAGCAAATACAATAACTACAACCGGGCATACTATCAGTAATTTACGGTTCAGCGGACTAGGCGAGTATTCCCTGCTCGATCCCATTAATATGACGTGGGGTTCAATATATTTTAACAGCGGTACCTTTAATACAAATAATAACGATATTATTACCGATGGCCAGTTTGTGTCAAACAGCTCAAGCATACGGGTTCTGAATCTCGGCTCATCGCATATCACCGTTGACAATTGGCAAATAATGGATAATACGAATCTGACAATCAATGCCGGAACTTCTGAAATTATCCTGACAACAAGTGCATGGGAATTCAGGGGAGGCGATATGACTTACAATAATCTTACAGTTAATTCAAATCAATGGGGAAGCCCGGTTACTTTTTATGGCTCAAATACATTCAATATTCTTAATCTTTTACCAGGTGTTATTTTACAACTGGACACCAATACTGTCCAATCAACGACAAATCTTACCGCTACCGGAGACCAAGGTAGTTTTATTACACTTAAAACAAATATTGATGGAATTACTGCAGAAATTAATCAGAGCTCACAGGATTTCTGCGGCGATTACCTGAACATTCAGGATATGGTAGCATCAGGCGGTGTTACATTTTATGCAGGCGAAAATAGTGTTGACCTTGGAAATAATACGGGCTGGACATGGTCTGGAGTTATTGCAATTGACCAGTATCCCGCAGCAATGTGTGAAGATACGCCTGGCGGAGGAACTGTCGCAGGTATTGACCTTACGGCACTTGAAGATGCTATTGACGGCGGAAACCCTTATTCACATTCATGGTTTGAAGATGCAGCTTTGACAATTCCAGTTGCCGATCCAAGTGATGTTACCGTTGCAAACAATCAGATTTTTTACGATGAAGTTGATAACAGTATATGTACAAATATCGCTGAAGTAATTTATACTGTATCTTCAAAAGCCATTCTTGATTTTACAGTTACTGATGTTAGTTGTAATGGGTTAAGTAATGGTGCAATTGAGCTTACTGTTAACAGTCCATTTACTCCTTTTACCTATATTTGGTCAAATGGTGAAACTGTTGAAGATATTGACAGTCTTTCTCCAGGCACTTATTCAGTTACTGTAACAGATGCTTTTAACTGCTCTTCAGTTGACAGCACTTCTGTTTCTGAACCACCTGTTTTAACTATTTCTGTTGACTCAATTATTAATGTAAGCTGTGGTGGTGCAAGTAATGGAGCAGTTTATTGTACTACATCAGGCGGAATTCCACCATATACTTTCGCTTGGACAAATACTCTTCAAACTACTGAAGATATTACAAGTCTTGGCGGTAACACTTATAATGTGACAGTAACTGATAATAATGGATGTACAGTAACTGACAGCGCTATTGTCAGCGAACCGACTACAGTAGTTATTACTATTGATTCTACATGGAATGTAACTTGTGGTGGTGCAAATGACGGGGCTGTGTTTACTACTACAACCGGTGGTTCTATACCTTATGCTTATTTATGGAGTACCGGACAAACAACTGATGATATAACAGGTCTCAGTGGTAATACTTATTATGTTACCGTTTCCGATGCATCCGGATGTACGGATAATGACAGCAGCACTGTTTTTGAGTCAGTCGGGCTTAATGCCGGCATTGCATCAACAGATGTTTCATGTTATGGATTAAATGATGGTACTATTGATTTAACAGTAAACGGAGGCGCTTTCCCTTATGCTTATTTTTGGAATACAGGACAAATAACTGAAGATTTAATAAATTTACCGGCAGGAAGTTATTTTGTAACCGTTACTGATGCTGCCGGTTGCACTATATCTGACAGCGCTGCTATTGCAGAGCCGCCTCAAATAGTCAGCTCCGTTGCAGAAACTGATGAAACATGCAGCGGTTCCAGCGATGGAGCAGCCGATCTTATCGTTTCAGGCGGCGTCAGCCCTTATACATATCTGTGGAGTACAGGAGAGATAACTCAAGATTTGACGAACATCACGGGTGGAACATATACAGTAACAATCACCGACAATACTGGATGTACAGCCACTGAAACCGCAGTCGTTCTGACACTTTCGGCTATTACTACCAATATTACCGGAACCGATGTAACCTGCAGCGGCTTAGATGATGGGGCTGCCGACCTGACAGTTGCCGGCGGAGCTGCTCCTTATTCATTTTTATGGAATACAGGCGCAACAACAGAAGATTTGACAAATATCCCTGCCGGTAATTATTACGTAACCGTTACAGATGTTTTAAGCTGCTGGACAATTGACAGTGTTACAATAAATGAAACATCATCATTGACTTCATTTATGTTTGTCAATAACGCTACATGCTATGATGCCTGCGACGGCAGTGCAAATGTTTTTGTATTTGGCGGAACTCCTCCATA
>JACQWN010000126.1:0-7706 GCA_016209245.1 Bacteroidia bacterium | reverse complement strand
CACTTATTTATGGTCTTCAGGCGGAAATACTAATTTTGAAACAAATCTATGCATAGGTGAAAAATATGTTACGGTCACCGATGTTATCGGTTGCATATTAATTGATACTGCCACAATCGGCTCATTCCCGCAACTGATTTCCAATATTGCCTATTCCGGCATTACTTGCAACGGTTTATGCGATGGTTCGGCAACCGAAGCTCCAACAGGCGTTGCACCGTTTAGCTATGTTTGGGATATTTTGGTGCCGGGTACACAAACTTTTACAGGTGGTGCAACAGGAGCTATAGCCGATGATAATGTCTTTCACGATTTTAATTTAACTGTGTCAGGGCTTGGAAATCTTGACGGTGTATTATACAGTCTGGACCAAGTATGTATAGATATAACCCATACCCGCGACCAGCATATGGATATTAATATTATCGCACCTGACGGAACAAACATTGTACTATCAGATGACAATGGCGGTAATGGCGATGATTATACGAATACATGCTTTTCTATGACCGGACCTGATGGACTTATTACAGCAGGGACTGCTCCTTTTACAGGAACTTATATCCCGGAAGGAAATCTGAACCTTATCAATAACGGGCAACCAGGAAATGGAACATGGCGGTTATCTATACGAGATGATCAAGCCAGTTTTTCAGGAACATTAAATGACTGGTCTTTGACTTTCAACTCTCTGGTTGGCGTGACTACTCCGACGGTATCAGGCTTATGCCCGGGTACTCTGCGACTTTGACCGGAGTTCTTACATCAACTGATATAACATGCTTTTCCTATTGCGATGGAACAGCAACAATGACAGTAGCAGGGGGAACAATTCCTTATTCATATAACTGGTCGGAAGGAAGTACAACATCGTCACTCACAGGGTTATGTGCAGATGATTATTACATTACTGTTACCGACGACAATGGATGCATAATTTCCGATACTGCTGCAATATCTGAACCTCCATTACTGGTTGTATCTGTTGCTACCACCGATGCTAATTGTTTGTTGGCAAATGGACAAGCTATCGCCACTCCAAACGGCGGTACATTACCTTATAATTATTTATGGGACGACCCGTTGGCTCAGACTGATGCTACCGCATCAGCGTTATTTGCCGGAGTTTACCATGTGACTGTCGCCGATGCAGCCGGCTGCACGGTAGTTGGTACGGCTATTATCAATAATATTAGCGGACCCACTGCTGCTATTGATACTTTCGTAAATGTTACATGTTTTGGAGCATGCGATGGTTATACCGTAGTAACCGCAACGGGCGGAACTTTACCATACTCAGGTTATGTATGGTCCGACGGTCAGACAAATGATACCGCCTCGGCTTTATGTCCTGCCGCTTATACTGTAACTGTAGTTGATGCAGTCGGATGCGCCGGAATAACTTCTGTTACAATTACCGAACCGGCTGTACTTATAGCAAACGTCACAGGCACGGACGTAACATGCTATGGCTCTACCGATGGTACGATAACAGCAAATGCTTCGGGCGGCACCTCCCCGTATTTTTATTTATGGAATACGGGATGTACAGACGTTGCATGCAACGTCTCTACGGGTGCATATTATGTAACCGCTACTGATAACAACGGATGTACAACAACCGATTCCATAACAATTAATGAACCAGCCGCATTGACCTCTTCAATTGTTACTGTGAATGTCACCTGCAATGGTTTATCAAACGGCTCTGCCGATTTATCTGCCGGTGGTGGTACAGCCCCTTATGATTTTACATGGTCAAATAGTGAATCAACCGAAGACATTTCATCTGTACTTGCCGGTAATTATTACGTAACTATTACGGATAATAATACCTGTTCATTAATTGATACAGCTACTATTACAGAACCGGCACAAATTATTACTTTAATTGCTGGAACCGATGTTTTATGTAACGGCGGTAATGATGGTTCATCTGATTTGACCGTAACAGGCGGAATAGCACCATACAATTATTTATGGTCTGAAGGTTCAATAACCGAAGATATTGCCGGTTTGACTGCAGGAATGTATTATGTAACAGTAACCGATGTTAATGGATGTCAGATTGGCGATTCTGTTTCAATTTTCGAGCCGGTAGCAATTATAACAATTATTGCTCCGACAGATGTAAACTGCTATGGTTTAAATGATGGCTTTGCCGATTTGAGCGTTTCAGGCGGAACCGCTCCTTATGATTATATCTGGTCAACAGGTGCAACAACCGAAGATATTAATAGTCTAATTGCAGGTACTTATTATATTACTGTTTCAGATGTAAATAATTGTTCCATATCCGATTCGGTAAATATCGTACAGCCCGATTCTCTGTATTTCTTTGGTTGGGGCACTACCAGTGTTACATGTAACGGCGGTAATGATGGAATTGCGTCTGTTGTAGCTGCCGGCGGTACAGGAACATATTCTTATTTATGGAATACTATTCCCGGGCAAACAACAAGTTCAGCAACCGGATTAAGCGCCGGCGATTATACTGTTACAGTTACCGATGAAAACAACTGTACAATAGAAAAAACGATTACTGTAGGACAGCCTGCCGCTCTTACTGCAAATATTATTATTACTGATATTTCCTGTTATGGCGGCAGTGATGGTTCAGCCGATTTGACTGTTTCCGGAGGAAATGCACCTTATATTTATGTATGGTCTAACAACTCAACTTCCGAAGATTTGAGCAATGTAATATCCGGTATTTATTTTGTGACCATTACCGATGCTCAGGGTTGTACATTGGTTGACACCACTAATATCATTGAACCTTCAGAAATTGTAATAATTATTTCAACAGTTGATGCAAACTGTGGCGCTTCCGACGGGCAGGCAACTGCGACTGTCAGCGGCGGAACGGCCCCTTATAGTTATTTATGGAATGACCCGCTGGTGCAAACAACTCCGACTGCAATCAATCTTTCAGCCGGTTCATATATTGTTACCGTAACCGATAATAATGGATGTACCTCCCCTGATACAGCAGTTGTTAATAATGTCGGCGATCTGTCGGCTTCTATCGGCTCGGTTTCGGATGTAGCTTGTTTTGGTTCGTGTGACGGTTATACCGTAGTATCGGTTACCGGAGGTACACCCCCATACACATATTTGTGGGATGATGCCCTTGCCCAGACAACCGATACTGCAAGTAATTTATGTCAGGGAATTTACAATGTTACCGTAACCGATAATTTGAGTTGCGTTGACTTTGCCTCGGCAGTAATTAATGAACCTGCGGCATTATCGGTAAGCAATACTTATACTGATATAACATGTTACGGCGCTGCCGATGGTACGGTAACTGCCAATGTATTGGGTGGCACATTCCCATATTCTTATTTGTGGAATATGGGATGTACAGACGTTGCATGCAACGTCTCTACGAGTGCCACATACAACGTTACCGTAACTGATATTAACGGATGCACTGCCAATGATTCCATTACAATTACCGAACCTGCTGTACTTATAGCAAACGTAACAGGCACGGACGTAACATGCTATGGCTCTGCCGATGGTACGATAACAGCAAATACTTCGGGCGGCACCTCCCCGTATTTTTATTTATGGAATACGGGATGTACAGACCTTGCATGCAACGTCTCTGCGGGTGCATATTATGTAACCGCTACTGATAACAACGGATGTACAACAACCGATTCCATAACAATTAATGAACCTTCACAAATAATAACCACTGTTTCCACTACCGATGCAAGTTGCACTATTCCTGATGGTACTGCTTCTGTCAGTGTCGCAGGTGGTACATCTCCATATAGCTACTTGTGGAATGATCCTTTATCTCAAACAAATGATACCGTTACAGGACTTTTGGCAGGGACATATATGGTTATCATTACCGATGCTGCAACATGTTCCGCGATAGATTCCGCTATTGTCAATAATGCTGCAGCCGTAACGGCAACTATTAGCTCAACAAACGATGTATCCTGTAACGGAGATTGCGACGGCTCAGCTATGGTTACTGTTAGCGGAGGTACCCCTCCATTCAGTTATTTATGGGATGATCCTTCTGCCCAAACCGATAATGCAGCCATTTTATTATGTGCAGCTACTTATAACGTCACAGTGACCGATGCAGCAGGATGCAGTGATATAGCTTCTGTAACAATTATTGAACCTGCCGCTCTGTCGGTGAATTATACATCATCTGATGTATCCTGTTATGGTGGAAACGATGGTAGCATTAATATTACAGTTTCCGGCGGAACCGTTCCTTATTCATACTTTTGGAATACCGGCGCAGTGACGCAAAACCTTGCGTCTCTACCTGCCAGCGAATATATATTGACAGTCACAGATGCTAACGGATGCACTGCCAATGATTCCATTACAATTACCGAACCGCCGGAAATGATTGTTTCTGTTACAGGTACTGATATAACATGTTACGGCGCTGCCGATGGTACGGTAACTGCCAATGTATCGGGTGGCACATTCCCATATTCTTATTTGTGGAATATGGGATGTACAGACATTGCATGCAACGTATCTGCGGGTGCCACATACAACGTTACCGTAACTGATATTAATGGTTGTATAGAATCCGGAACAACTAATGTAAATGAACCTTCTGCAATAATCATTAATATTACGACAACTGATGCAAATTGTGGCTCTTCCGATGGTGAAGCCGTTGCAACTGTAACAGGCGGTACGGCGCCATATGGTTATCAGTGGGATGACCCATTAACACAGACGAATGATACCGCTTCAGGATTATCCGCAGGTATTTACAATATTACGGTTACCGATGCTGCAGGTTGCACCGCTACCGGTACAACCATGGTAAATAATACAGGCGGTTTGAGCATTTCCGTTGATTCCATTTCGGATGTTACTTGTAACGGCGCTTGTGATGGCTTTGTTATTATTTCGATTACAGGCGGGACACCTCCTTATACTTATGTATGGGATGATCCTCTGTCACAAACCACTGATACAGCAAATAATTTGTGTGCAGGAACTTATAATGTCACTGTTACTGATAATATTGGTTGCATTGACATTATTTCCGCTATAATTACTGAACCTTCTGCTATTGTTACAAGTATTGCAGGAACAGATGTTTCCTGCAATTCCGGCGCTGACGGCGCTGCTGATTTAACTGTAACCGGTGGCTCACTGCCTTACACTTACTTATGGAATTCAGGTGAAATTACTGAAGATTTAACAAGCATTTCTGCCGGTTTATATCTGGTTACAGTAACTGATAATAATTTATGCAATGCTGTTGATTCTGTAACTATAACCGAACCTTCTGTTTTAATTAATACTATGATAGGAACAGATGTATCATGCAATTCTGGTACTGATGGTTCTGTTGATTTAAATATTAGCGGTGGTACGCCTCCTTACACATACACATGGAATACAGGAGAAACGACAGAAGATTTATTTAATATTCCTGCTGGTTCATATTTTGTTACTATTACTGATTTTAACAGTTGTACTTCAACAGTTGCTATAACTATTAATGAACCATCTTCAACAACAGTTATTATTTCTACAGTTGATGCGAATTGCGGAGCTGCCGACGGTGAAGCCACTGCTAATGTCGCCGGAGGAACATTGCCATACAGCTATCTGTGGAATGATCCTTTGGCTCAGACAACTGCAACAGCTACAGGCCTGTTTGCAGGCACTTATAATGTAACGATCACCGATGGCGCAGGTTGCACTAATGTTGAAACTGCAACCGTAAATAATGCAGGTGGCTTGACAATATCAATAAGTTCCACTACAGATGTATCATGCAATGGACTCTGTGACGGAGAAGCTGTTGTGACAATAACCGGCGGAACACCACCATTTACTTATATGTGGGATGATCCTGGCGCTCAAACAACCGATACTGCAAGTAATTTATGTGCAGGAACTTATAATGTTACAGTGACCGATAATGACGGCTGCATTGCCTTTGCTTCGGCGACAATTAATGAACCTCCTGCAATATCGGTAATTAGTTCTGTCACCGATGTATCATGCAACGGAGGTAATGATGGCGCAATTGATATCACTGTATCCGACGGAACTGCTCCTTATTTATATATATGGAATACAGGAGAAACTGCTGAAGATTTGCTCAATATGCAGGCAGGTTCATTTTATCCAACCATTACAGATGCTAATTTCTGCAGTATTGTTAGTGCCCCTATCGTTATTGGCGAACCTGTAGCAATTACAACATCCGTTTCCGGTATTGATGTGTCATGTAATTCAGGTTCCGACGGAGCAGTTGATTTGACTGTAAACGGCGGAACAATTCCTTATGTTTATTTATGGAATACGGGACAATCCACACAAGATTTGATAAATATCGGCTTCGGATTATATATGGTTACTGTGACTGATGATAATGGCTGCACAGCAATCGCCTGGATTGTCATCAATCAACCTTCTGCACTTTCGACGACTATTTCAACAGTTGATGCAGATTGCGGTATGGCTGACGGTGAAGCTTCCGTCAGTGTTTCAGGCGGAACACCTCCATACAATTATTTATGGAACACCGGGGCAAGTACAGACGTCCTACAGGGCGTCTCTGCCGGTATATATTTTGTTACTGTTACCGATTCCAATGGTTGTACTGCAACGTCGAACGCTGTGATAAACAACATCGGCGCTCCTGCAATAAATATTGACACATTGATTGATGCAATTTGCTACGGATTTTGCGACGGGTATGCTGCAATCAGCGCAAGCGGAGGTACTCCGCCATATAGTTACGATTGGTCAACAGGACTTTCAGGCTTTCCAATACATCCAGACTTATGTGCAGGAACATATTTATTAACGGTTACTGATGCTTCCGGTTGCATTGCTATCGAAAATATAATAATTAATCAACCTGATTCAATCATTCTGACTTTCACAACCACCGATGATTTTGGTTCAGGCGACGGTACGGCAACAGTCTCGGTTTCCGGCGGTACAACGCCGTACAACTACCTGTGGAATGATTCTCTGGTACAAACAACCGAAACTGCTGTAAGCCTTGCGTATGGATGGTATTCTGTATATGTTACTGATGCCGACAACTGTATAGCAACTGATTCCGTCGAAGTGCATCTGTGGGTAACTATCAGCGAGCTGAAAGGTACGTTTGATGTAAAATTCTATCCAAATCCTGTAAAAGAGCTTTGTTATATAAAAATAAATTCTGATAAGAACAGTACTGCGGAAATAAATATTACAGATGTAATTGGTAAAACAATGTTCAATAATCAGTATTATTTTTATTCAGGGGAAAACCTATTAACCTTCAATATGAAGCGCCACCCGCAAGGCGTGTATTTTGTTGAAATATCTATAAATAATAAACTTTTCACAACGAAGCTGGTAAAGTCAGAATAGTGATCAGATTTGATAGAAGCTTGCTTTGCAAACTTCTATCAAATTCAAATAATATAACAAGGCTGACTATTTTTTAGTCAGCCTTGTTTTTACAATAATTATCAGATTCAAACCCGGCGAAATATACTTAAGGCTATTAATCAGCAAAATAGCATATATCTGCTGAAATGAAATAAAGGCATGACCACTTGGAAAGTATTTTTTAATTTTTGACAGTTCGCGCTCATCTTCGGACGAAGGCGGGTTTTGGCTCTCGACTTAGTCGAGCGCAAACAAGGGTAAATGACGCAGAGCGTCATGGCGCCAGAGGCGCTCATTTC
>JACQWN010000125.1 GCA_016209245.1 Bacteroidia bacterium | reverse complement strand
TAACAACAAGGATTAACGATTTTTGATTTCAGATTTTCAACTACTTCGTAAATCAAAAAGCGTTAATCGTTATTCGTTATTCAAAAAATAGTGACTTTACGGACAGACACTAATTAGTACGCGAAGAGGTGGATTATTAATATTAAATTTTATGGGTTTTATCAGGTTACGGATACTGATAATCTAACGGTGGAGTTTTGGGTGGAATGCACAGGTGGCATTCTTGAAGTCTTCTTCCCTCTGTTTGCGCTCGACTTAGTCGAGTGCCATAAAAACACTCTCGTCAGAAGACGAGTGCGAACTGGGGATTGGTGTTACAATTCTGATAATTTCGGCGATGCCTCCCTGTTCATAAACTGAAGGTTAATCCTAAATTTTTTATTTATGAAAAGAACAATTGTTTTACTATCAACTTTAGTTATGCTGGTCCAAGTCAATGCTCAGCAGGCAACATCCGGCAATTTTGATTATACTGTCCAATTTTTCCCGACAGGACAAGTAAAAAACAATGGGGATACCCTGTATTCCATCCGGTTTTCATTTAATAAAAACCAGCTTACCAACTACGATTTTATTAATATATATATAAAAGGTATAGAAAATGGCGAAATAATTCTTCATAAAAAATTACCAATCAAAAAGAACAATACGGTACCTGCAGGTTGGATTCATGAAGAAATCGCCGACCAGCTTGTACTGACTATAAAATCGATTCCTGTCGTAAATATAGATTTTGAAGCTGTATTGGAAGATAAAAACGGGAATAAATCGGACAAAGGGAATTGGAATTTTCATTAAACTAAAGCTGTCAGACACTTTTGGAAATATTTTAACATTTATAATTTTATTATAAAAAATTATAGAGAATCAAATCAATATTTAGTCTAAAAATGGCTGACAGTTATTGAAAAAATATAATGAACATGAATTAATTAAATCTAAATACATGAAAATATATAAATCAGTCTTTTTTCTGAGTGTCAGCATATTAAATATAGAACTGCAATCGCAGCCGGAATATGCACAGACGCTGAAGCTTGAGAAAGATGCATCATTATATTACTATGCCGGCGATGCGACCAAAGCGAACACAAACTATGGAAGCTCAACTTACAACCGGGCTGAAACTTGGACAAGTAGCGGGTATACCTATAAATACCGGGCTATTTTTGAGTTCGACTTAAGTCAGGTGCCGGAAAATGCAGTGATTCTTTCCGCAAATTTGTATTTATACAGCATCGCCGATGGAACGGCATGGAAATACAATTCCGGTGCAAATATATCTAGGTTGCGACGGGCAACTGTATCCTGGTCCGAAACAACAGTAACATGGAATAATCAGCCTCCAGTTACTACAGAAGGTCAAATTACTATACATCAATCAACAACTAATAACCAGAATTATACGCTCGATATTAAAAATTTTGTGCAAGGATGGGTTTCCGGCACATATCCCAATCACGGCTTACTGTTTTTATTACAAACCGAAGTGTCATTCAGAAGGTTGATATTCGGCTCAAGTGATAATGCTGATACCACGAAACGGCCAAAGCTTGAAATACATTATAAATTACCATATTTAATTACTATCAGCCCACAAAAAGATGCCAGAATAGCTGACCAGCAATTTTTTCAGACAAATTTCGGATCTTCTGAAACTTTCACAAGTTCATTCGACGCATCAGTAGTTCCAAATTTATTAAACAGAAGTCTCATGGAATTTAATCTTGCTAACGTTCCTGAAGGCGCTGAAATATTCAAAGCAAGATTATATTTATATGGCTTGGACCATTACGGTAATAATTCATCATTATTACAAAGAATCACGCAACCATGGGATGAGACAACAGTAATGTGGGAGCGCCAACCGCTTTCAACAGCAGAGCAGCAAATTATTTTGAATGCTTCCGGGTCGCCGTCACAAAATTATATTATTGATATAACAACATTTGTTAAAAATTGGCTTGATAATCTGTATATAAATAATGGCTTTATGCTTAAAAAACAAGATGAATTAACTCATGGAAGACTTGTTTTCGCATCAACCGACTATATTACCGATACGACAAAAGTTCCAAGGCTTGAAATTTTATATTTATATGAACCGATTTATGCCGCTGGCGTTCAATGGACCGATTTGGTAAATGTTCGGTCCGATAACGGTGAAGTCAGAAAAATTGCAGGCGGTACAGGATGGAATGCAGGTGCATGTTCACGTAATATTCTCCCGGCAAATCAGGATGGATATATTTATTATCGTTATGTTGAAGATTTTACCGGCCTCGGTGCGCAAAACCGTATGCTTGGCTTGTCGGATGTGAACACCGATGCCGGTAATACAAGCATTGATTATGGCTTTTTCTTCAATGCCGCTATTCTTCAAATTTATGAATCTGGTGTGCTTAAAGGCAGTTATGGTAATTTTTATCATGGCGATGAATTTAAAATTTGCAGACAAGGAAGCAATATCAAATATTATAGAAATGGTAATCTTTTACGGACTATAACTACGAATCCATCACAACAACTGATTACAGATTGTTCAATATTTTCCCAGAATGGATTTATAAAAGGAGTTAAAACTTCATTCGATATGTTCCCATTTTTAGTTATTAACACCGAAGCGCTTGGTAATATGGTAACAGATCGAATGATGTTTGGTCTTTTAACATTGACGGGTGGTGGAATAAATGATTCATTCGAAGCGGGAACTATACATAGCTATTGGATAAACCGTATTCTTCCCGGTTCAAATATCGTGTTTCAACTGAACATTAATGCCGATAATGGAAACGATTTGTTGCTCGAATTTGATGTAAACGATACATATACATTG
>JACQWN010000136.1 GCA_016209245.1 Bacteroidia bacterium | reverse complement strand
CTATTATTGCACCACAGCCAGGAAACGATTCATTATATTATATATTTACGCTTGATGGCCCATTTCTCTCTCTTTCTGATACTATTTCCTTGAGATATTCCATTGTAAATATCAATTTGGATGCGGGAAAAGGAGATATTACCCCCGGTTTTAAAAACATCACCTTGCTAACCCGGACTACTGAAAAGCTAACAGCTATAAGGCATGCAAATGGATGCGATGTTTGGATAATAACACATAAATGGGATAGCGATGCGTTTTATGCTTACATACTTTCGGATACAGGAATCTCATCTCCAGTGATAACAAATATTGGAAGTGTTCATACTGGTAGTCTCATAAATGCTTTTGGCGAAATGACAGCATCTCTTGACGGGGGAAAAATAGCCATTGTACTAAGAGATGACAGAATAATGGAGATATTTGATTTTAATAATTTAAATGGTGTTTTAAATAATCCATTGACTTTATCTGTACAAATTAATTTAATTTTCACCATAGAATTTTCATTAGACAATTCAAGATTTTATGTATCCGGGGGGGGACAATTTGATAGTATAACTCAATTTAATTTATCATTAATTGATTCTGCATCCATACAATCTTCTAAAAAAGGTATTAGTCAAAGAAGAAATGCACAAACAATGCAGATTGCTCCTAATTATAAGATTTATTTGGCAAGGTATAATAAAGATTCTTTAGGTGTAATAAATAATCCAAATGCTATAGGATTGAGTTCCAACTATCTTGAGAATGGTTTTTATCTAGCAGGCAAAATATGTAAAAGCGGTCTCCCTAATTTTATCCCATCTTATCTCAACCCCGTAAAGCCTGATTTCACTTTCAACACAGATACGGTATGCGATGGTTCTCCTGCTACATTTGAGGGCATTCATCCTTACGAGGTTATCTCATGGAACTGGAATTTCGGCGACCCTTCTTCTGCAAACAATACCTCTCCTGCACAAAATTCTGTACATGTTTTTTCCGGTGCGGGCAATTACGATGTATCGCTTATTATTCATATTCAAGGCGGTTGCTGGTCGGATACGGTAATTAAAACCATCTATGTTAAGCCCAATACTATTGCAATTAATCTCGGCAATGACACATCCTTATGTTACGGATATTCTGTAACCCTTGATGCAGACAACACAGGCAGTTCATGGTTATGGTCAACGGGCGATACAACCCAAACCATCACCACAGACAGCGCCGGTGTTTATTTTGTTGAGGTAAATAATCAGGGCTGTTCTGGCTCAGATACCATAAATATCAGTTCTGTACCGGAGATACTTGTAAACCTCGGTAATGACACCGTAATCTGCAATGGTGATTCGGCGGTTTTAGATGCAGGTAATGCAGGCAGTACTTATGTTTGGTCAACGGGAGACACAACCCAAACCATCACCACAGACAGCACCGGTGTTTATTATGTCGAGGTAAACAATCAGGGCTGTTCCGGCTCAGATACAATAAACATTATTTCTGTACCTGAGATACTTGTAAATTTAAGCAATGACACGGTGATATGCTATGGCGATTCGATAATTTTAAACGCAGGCAATACAGGCAGTACTTATGTTTGGTCAACAGGCGAAACCTCGCAAAGCATTATCGTTGACAGCGCCGGTTCATACTCGGTCGGGGTATATACTAACGGCTGCTCCGGTTTCGATACCATCAATATTGGTCACTCGCCCGAAATAACGGTGAATCTGGGCAATGACACTTCTATATGCGTAAATGCTTCCGTAACCCTCGATGCGGAAAATCCCGGCAGCGAATATCACTGGTCAACAGGCGAGATTACACAAACCATCACTATTGATAGTGCAGGAGTTTATTTCGTAGAAGTCATAAACGATTGCTCCGGCACAGACACCATTACTATAGGACAATTCCCTGTAATAGATGTATATCTGGATAATGATACAACCATTAATTACGGAACAGGCGTATTTTTATCCGGCACAGTTGCAGGAGGGTTAAGCTACCGGTGGAGTCCACCTGACGGTTTGAGCTGTACGGATTGTCAGCAAACTTATGCAAGCCCCGAAGAAACCACTGTTTATATACTTGAGGTTACGGATACAAACGGATGTATCAGCACAACCGGCATCACAATAAATGTTAATTTTTCTTTTGTTATCTTTATCCCCGATATATTTTCACCCAACGGCGATGGCAATAACGATGTATTGTATGTTCGTGGTAAAAAAATACAGACTATCCGGTTTTCCGTATATGACCGTTGGGGGGAAAAAGTGTTTGAGACAACCGACATTGATATTGGTTGGGACGGCACATACAGGGGTAAACCCATGAACCCGGCAGTATTTGTTTACTATGTAACAGGCAAGTTTGAGAACGGCGATGAAATTAAAATATCGGGGAATGTGGCGCTGATACGCTGAAATATTGTGCGGAAAAAACCGCAAGTAATTTTAAATTTGATTTTACTTATTTGCATAAAATATTTATCTTTACACAAATTATCATAATCAACCTTGTGAAACTTGATATATATAAACTAAACATTAAATGAAATCAGAATCATATAATTACAAAGTTCAGATAATCTTTATAGGATTATGTTTTTGCATTCTCAGTTCTTATGCGCAGGTAACTTTTCACAGAACCATCGGTGGAGCAGGCAGAGATGAAGCATATTGTATAAAAAATACCAGTGATAATGGTTTCATCGTTACTGGTTACACCAATAGTTTTGGAGAAGGAGGTAATGATATATACGTGGTCAAAATTACTGATGATGGTAGTTTTCAGTGGAGTAAAACCTATGGAGGAATTGGTGATGAAATAGCCTATTCATTGGAACAGACCTCAGACGGGGGATATTTAATCACAGGTACAACAAATAGTGTTGGCGCAGGACAAAATGATATTTTTCTAATCAAGACCGATAGTTCAGGAAATATTGAATGGAATAAGACATACGGAGACATCAATGGTTATACAGAAGAGGGATATTCGGTAAAAGCGACAAATGACGGAGGTTTTATAATTGCCGGAAGTGTTGGTTCGGGATTGTTGATAAAAGTTGATGCCACCGGAAATATACAATGGAACAAATATTATCAGCAGACTTATACTGACAATCATTTTATTATGGATGTTTTTAGTACTGATGATGGTAACTATATTGTAGCAGGGACACGTGAGGGCGGAGGAGGTAATACCGGGGATTTTTTATTAATGAAATTAGATAATATGGGTAGTGTTCTATGGAGTAAAACGTACGGGGGCTCAAATTTTGATGGCGCTGTTGATTTTACACAAACAGATGATGGAGGCTATATTATTGTAGGAGAAACATATAGTTTCGGGAATTCCCCGGTTTATATCGTAAAAACTGACAGCGTCGGTAATATGCTGTGGGATAAAATACTCGATGATGCGAGCGATATAGAAACCTGCCGATCCATTGAATGTACTTCTGACGGGGGTTACATTATAACCGGAGGCATAACAGGCGCTTCAGGAATATTTGATGCATACCTGTTAAAAATAAACTCCTCCGGAAGTATACAGTGGAGTAAAAGATATGAGAATTTCAACATTAGTATTGAGGGTTATTCTGCTAAACAATCACTTGATAACGGATATATTTTTGTAATAAATGATGAGTTATACGGCTTCGGAAATTTTGATTTTCATATCATTAAAACCAATGGAAATGGAATCAGTGGCTGTTATGAAAGCAGTATTTCAGGTTTTTCGTCCGGTAATCCCGCAACTGTTGTACTTAATACATCTATAATAACAAATACCCTGTCTTTATCTGTTGACTCCGGATTTGTTTCGCACAATATCTGGAATTTTACAGCCAATATTTGTGCGGAAAAAATTGTAAGAGGCAGAGTGATTAACGAAACAGACACAGTTTTTTCTATTGACAGTAGCGATTACGGATTACCTTACAGAATTATCAGGGCTGATCCCGGCCCGGTTTATGGTATATCGGACAATACCGGACGTTATACTTTATACATGGATGCAGGGACTTTTTCTGTCAGTAATATTGATAATGATCCTTTCAGGGATATTTTTTACCCCGCATCACCATTCTCGTACAATATTAACCTTAGTCCAAATGATACTTCTTTTGATAATATTAATTTTGGTTTAAAGACCACTGTCTTTTGTCCGCTTATGACGGTTGATATCACAGGCATGCCATTGAGGCCATGCATGAACTCCACTTATTCTGTAAGTTATTGCAACAACGGCACCCTTCCTGCAGAAAATGCAACAGTTGAGATCACATTGGATCAAAACATGACATATTACGAGGGTACAGGAAATCTTATATCCCAAAACGGCAATAATCTGCTCTTTGATATTGGCACTGTCCAGCCGGGCGAATGCAGTTCATTCAATTTCGTTGTAAGCATTGCATGTAATAATTCGCTATCTGGAAGCACAATGTGTGTGGATGCGCATATATACCCCGACAGCAGTTGTTTTCCTGTTGATACTGCATGGGATCATTCTAGTGTTGCTGTTGAGGGGTACTGTCTAAATGATAGTTTAGCTTGCTTTACAGTTTTCAATACTGGTGATACAGGTACCGGAGATATGCAGGATACTTCTGAATACAGAATTTATGAAAATAACATATTGGTATATATCGGAACATTTCAAATTGCAGGCGGAGACAGCTTGGAAGTTTGCTGGCCTGCGAATGGAAATACAATAAGATTAGAAGCGGATCAACGACCGGGTCATCCGGGTAACAGTCATCCGCAGGATAATATTGAGTTGTGCGGAGATAGTACCGACGCTTTTGTTACGGGGCAAATTACACTTGTATCGCAAGATGATTTAGATGATTTTATTGAAACAGATTGTCATATTGTAACCGGTTCTTACGATCCGAATGAAAAACAGGTTAGCCCGGCAGGTCTGACCACAATTTATCACTACATTGATTCCACGGATGTGCCGGAATACATTGTATATTTTCAGAATACTGGTACAGATACAGCTTTTAAAGTTGTTATACGGGATACATTATCCCCATATTTAGACATTACCTCTATACAACCTGGTGCAGCAAGCCATATTTATCTGCTTGAAATACTCGGGAGCGATGTTTTGCAATGGACATTCAACAATATTATGCTCCCGGACAGCAATGTCAATGAACCGCAAAGTCACGGCTTTGTAAAATATAAAATAAATCAGCAACATGGGAACTCATTAGGTACAATAATTGAAAACAGCGCAGGGATTATGTTCGATTTTAATCCGCCTGTTATTACAAATACAGTATTTAATACTATCGGCAATCTGGATTCGTTAACTACAATGTCCTGTGATTCAGGTCTGTTAATTATATTTGTGACAGATACGGCAACTCAGGGAAATAATGACGGCAGTATTAACATAACTGTAACCAATGGTTTACCTCCTTATACTTATTCATGGTCAACAGGAGACAATACCGAAGACATTGACAGCCTACCGGCTGGATTTTATTCTGTGGTAGTAGCAGATTCCTGGGGTTGTACTGATTCAATAACTATTGAGTTGCCTGAAGCTACATCTGTCACTAGTACAGCAAATAAACAGATTTCGTTAAATATATATCCAAACCCTTTCACCGAGACCACAACAGTAATTTTTAAAAATTTCTTGCCCGGTATCCAAAACGCAAATCTCAAAATAATTGATCTGACTGGAAGAATCATAAAGTTTTATATTGTAAAACAAGGAGAAACAAACCTGACTCTTCATGCAAATGAAATCGGTACAGGGATGTTCTTTGTTCAATTAGTTTTAGAAAAAGAAATTGTGATAACCAGAAAAATTGTGATTTACTAGACCCTTTAGCTTATTGAGAAGAAAACAAATTTTTCTTTTATGGGAATACGATTAATAATATTTATTCTTTGTATTACAGGTAGCATTAATTCAATTTTAGCCCAGACCAATATTCCTGCTGGAAATATAAGCGGGATATGGGCAATAGCAGTATCTCCTTATCTTGTACAAGGAAGTATAACCATCCCAAACGACTCTACGCTTACTATTATGCCTGGCGTAGTTGTAGAATTTCAAGGTCACTACAAGCTTAACGTGCAGGGTCGGCTGGTAGCGATAGGTACTGTTACAGACTCCATAACATTTACAGTGCGCCCTGATAGCATTGCTTCCGGTTGGCACGGAATACGATTTGACGGTACTTCTACCACCAACGACTCTTCAAAGCTCGTTTACTGCAATCTCCAGTACGGCAAAGCCACCGGCAGCGTAAACGACAAAAATGGCGGTGCTGTTTTTTTAAACAATTTTTCCAAATTGCTTGTGGCAAACTGCTACATCACCAACAACAGAGCCTCATCCAATGGTGGCGGTATTTGCTATTTTACTTCCAACCCCATCATTACTAATAACACCATTTGCAACAACAGCGCCAAATTTGGTGGCGGGATTGACTGTAGTTATTCCGATCCCACCATCACCAACAATACCATTAGCACCAACAGCACCAACAGCAATTCATCCTATGGTGGCGGGATTTCCTGTTATTCCTCCAGCCCAGCCATCTGCAACAATACTATTAGCAACAACATCACTGAAGTCTATGGTGGTGGAATTTTCTGTTTTTCCTCCAGTCCAGCCATCTGCAACAACACAATTAGCAACAATAGCATTTCAGGCTATGGTGGCGGGATTTCTTGTTTTTCTTCCAGCCCCACGATCATCAACAATACCATTAGCAACAACAGAGCATCATTTGGCGGAGGGGTATCCTGCAGATACACATCCAACCCTACCCACATCAATACCATCATGTGGGGAAATACTGCATTATTTAATGGACAGCAGATATGCTTGGTAGATGATAACAGCGATCCCACCTTTACATACTGCGATGTACAGGGCGACTCTGCTGGCTTAGATATATGTGGAGGATGTTCTTACACTGGAGTTTACATGTACAACATTGACTCAGACCCGCTATTTGTTGCACCTTCGGCCGGAGCAGGCAATACTTATAATGGGCTTACAGCCGATTGGTCATTACAGGAAACATCCCCGTGCATAGATGCAGGTATTCCGGATACTACAGGTCTTGATATCTCCTCATTTGACATTGACGGCAATATCAGGGTATCAGGATGCAGGATTGATATTGGCGCTTTCGAATTCCAAAGTTGGCCTCCACTTAGTACTTATATCACCAATTTAGAAAACATTAATTGCAATGGAGATCCCACAGCTTCAGTAATGGTTTCCGTTACCGGTGGTATTTTACCTTACACATTCCAATGTAGTGACACCGCCACACAATCAGATTCCATAGCAACAGGCTTATCTGCTGATACATATACAGTCGTCGTAACTGACAGCAATGGATGTGTAGCTATTGATTCTGTGACTATCACCGAACCGCCATTGATCCAGGATTCAGCAACAGTCACAATCTGCGATTACGACAGCGTATTTTTACAGGATGCCTACCAAAACACCCCCGGCATATATTACAACACATTAACTGCGGCTAACGGTTGCGATAGCATACTGATCACCACACTTTCTGTAAACCCAACTTTTTCAATAAATGACACCTCAGTTTCAATTTGTGCTGGCGACAGTGTCCTGATTTACGGAACCTACCGAACCATAGCCGGAATATACTACGATAGTTTGACATCACTGAATGGCTGCGATAGTGTGCATTCAACAATTCTAACCGTTAATCCAACTTATTCAATCAACACAGCAGATGAAACTATATGTGATGGAGACAGCATATTGATTTTCGGCACATACAGAAATACCGCCGGAACCTATTACGACAGTGTGACCACAGCATATGGTTGTGATAGCGTAATTTTAACCGAATTGATTGTAAATTTATTGCCAACAGTAAGTTTTACCGGCCTTGACACAGGTTATTGTTCAACCGATGCCGCAGTTACCCTGACTGGCATACCAGAAGACGGCATTTTCACCGGAACAGGAATGACAGGCAATCAATTTAACCCGGCTGTTGCTGGAGTCGGCACACATATTATAATCTATTCATTTACCGACAACAATAGCTGTACTAACAGTGAATCACAAAATGTGAACGTCAATAATTGCACCGGGATAAATAATTTTAAATTCGTTAGTGATCTTGAGATTTATCCTAATCCTAACACAGGCAAGTTTAATATTGAAATGAATATCACTCAGACAGCAAACTTAGAATTGCAGATTACAAACAATTTAGGGCAGACAATATATTCTGAGAAGCTATACCAAATTAAAGGTAGACTTGTAAAACAGGTTGACCTGAAAAAATATCCAACGAGTATCTATAATCTGAAATTGGTATCTGATAAGGGAATAAAAACCAGACTGGTAATCATTAAATAAAGGTAACTATTTAGGTAGGGGCGGTATTATCCCACCGAAGTACGAAAAATATACGAACTTACGAATTACGAAATGGACAGCGAATTCGTAATTCGTATATTCGTAAAAAATTCGTACTTCGGTGAAATAATCTGTATGATACAATATTGACCTAAATAGTTACATTAATTCTGAAAAAATGAAAAGGTTTTACATATTCATCTTTTTGTTTGTCTGCTTTTTTAAATCAGTGGCTCAGGATATTCATTTTTCGCAGTTTTATCATACGCCTTTACTAATAAACCCTTCTTTGACCGGTTTCTATGAAGAAGATATGCGGGCGTTGATTAATTACAAAGACCAGTGGAGAAGTATTGCATCACCATATAAAACAATGGCATTTTCGTATGATATGCCTGTGTTCAGGAACAATTGGGATCACGGCTATCTGGGAGTAGGCTTAGCTGCTTTAAACGACCGTGTTGGAAAGTTTAACTGGGGTTTAACACAAATAAATTTGTCTCTTTCCAGCATTATAACACTAAATGATAAGAACAAAATTTCAGGAGGATTTCAGGGAGGCATTGCCCAAAGAAGCATTAATTCGACTGAATTAAGATGGGACAGGCAATTTGACGGTCAGAATTATAATGCCGGCATTTTTTCCGGTGAAACACAAAGTTTTACTTCCCATTTATTTGGCGATCTCTCTGCCGGAATATCATGGTGCTTTGCCAAAATCGCATCAAACATGACTTCCAATAATCATTTCAAAGCCATTGCCGGAATTTCTCTTTATCATATTAATAAACCTGAGCAGAAGTTTTATTCTACTGAAACCATCCGGCTTTATTCGAAGCTCGTCTTACACGGTGGTGCTTATATAGGTATTAAAAACACGAATGTTACCCTGATACCTTCTTTATTATTTCTGAAACAAGGAGCGGCACAGGAACTGAATTTAGGGGGAATAATTCGGTACAAGCTAAAAGAAGAATCTAAATATACAGGAAATATCAAAGGGGCTGCTATTCTTATTGGGGGACACTACCGTGTGAATGATGCTTTAATCCCCTTATTTATGCTTGAGATAGCAAATTTTGCGATTGGAATCAGTTATGACATTAATACTTCCGGCTTGTTCCGGGTAAGCAACGGACAAGGTGGGATGGAAATATCCCTACGCTTTGTCACCTGACTTTGACACTTGCACCTAATTTCAAGTACAGGAAAAATTTTTATTTTCATATTATCCTTTTCGATTTCACCTTCATCCGACTCGGTAAGAATAATACCTTGTTTCAGGTTGAACTCTTTTAAGGCGGATATTAATCCGTTAATTTCCCTGTTCTCATTTTTAGGAGTAAGCACGCTACAAACCTGATATGCAGCGACTATTTGCCTTGATCAATAATAACATTTTTTATAAAATTTTTATCCATAATGCAAATATTAATAAAATATTTGCAATTATAATACAAATATTTGGAAGAACAATATTTTCTTGTTTTTTATTTCGAATTCGATTATTTTTGGATTTTTTATAATTTATGAAAACAATACCAAAAGGTGCATATACTCTATTGATTACTCCGTTTCGTGAAGATTTATCGTTGGATGAGAACGGCCTCCGGTTGCTTGTTCAAAAGCAGGTTGAAGCCGGGATAACCGGCATCGCCCCTCTTGGCGTTACAGGCGAGAATACATTGTTAACCGATGCAGAAGTTAATAAAGTTGTAAAAATTATTATCGAAGAGGCAGCCGGCAAGTCGCTTGTCGTTCCTGATACATGTGAATCGGGTCTTGCAAGGGCGATTGAACGTGTGAAAATTTTTAATGATTTGGGTGTTAATTATATTTCAGTGTTTTCACCATTCTTTGTACTTCCAAAGACCGAAGGGGTGATTGATTTTTATACGAAAATTGCCGATATATCGAAAGTTCCGATATTGTTGCACAATGCAGAAGAAAGGACAGGTATCAATATTGCCCCTGAAACTACGGCAGAGTTAGCGAAACATCCAAATATAGCCGGTATCAAAGACGGGAACAAAAAGCTTGACCATCTTGCCAAGGTAGTTTACCTGACCAGAAATGATAATTTTGCTGTTTTTACAGGCAAGGATACGACTGCTTTTCCGTTGCTCTGCTTTGGAGGGGCCGGCACCTTTACCGTAGCAGGAAATGTTATTCCCCAAATAATGAAGCGAATGACTGAGCTGGCCCTTGCAGGTGATTTAGCAAAAGCTTCAGAAATACATTATGACTATTATGAATTATTTGAAGCATTACGGTTTGAAACCAACCCAATGGCTGCAAAAATGGCTTTAAATTTAATGAAATTACCTGGCGGCGGTTTACGCCCCCCGTTAACATTATTGAGTAAATCAAAAACTGAAGTATTAAAGAAACTGATGATAGAAAAAGGCCTAATTTCAGAATGATTTTTAACACAGATGACACAGAGTATTATATTATTACACAGAAAAACTTTGTTTTATTATACTGCCAACGGGATAAAATTCCGCATTTTGAAAACAGCTAATTTATTGCAAATTATCCCACCGAAGTACGAACAAAATACGAACATACGAAGTACGAATTCGTAGTTCGTAACTTCGTAACAAATTCGTACTTCGATGGAATAATGAATGTGGTAATTTATCCCATTCGCAGTATAATCGTTTTATTTGCAACCAAAGGCTGCGCTATGAATTACACAGAGAAAGATTACAATAAATTGTAGTTTAAACTCTGTGTAACTCTGTCGTCCCTGTGAACTCTGTGTTAAAATATTATTAAATTTATTTAAATATGAAGCAAATTTTATTAAGAACTCCTGCCACTACAGCCAATGTTGGTCCCGGATACGACATCTTCGCTCTTGCATTGAAAGAACCGTATGACGAGATATATTTATCTCTGAATACTACAGGAAAAATAACTATTGAAATTGAAGGCGGGCATCAAAATATTCCTGCCGATATACAGGATAACACGGCAGGTCTGGCTTTAATTGAATTATTTAAAAGATATAAGTCTGGTCATGGAATACATGTCAGGATTACCAAAAGAATGATTTCAGGCGCCGGGCTAGGAACTACCGGGGCCGCTGCGTCGGCAGCCGTTTATGGCGCTTGCAATCTGCTTGAATTGACATTGTCAAATAATGAAATGATTGATATCGCCCGTTTAGGCGAAGTCGCTTCAGGCGGCTCGCCCCATGCCGATAATGTCGCAGCGGCTTTGCTTGGCGGATTTACATTAATTAAATGCTATAAACCACTCGAAGTTCTTAAATTAAATATCCCTGAAATCCCAGTCGTGCTTGCCGTAATACGAAAAGGACAACGTACAACACGCGGTTTCATCACTTATGAAATAGGCGAAGAAAAATTAAAAGAGCAGATTGCACGATGCTCCGCCGTTATACATGCTCTTCATTGTAACGATATTGCAGAATTTGGCAAAGCCATCAATGTTGACCATATTGCCGAACCTGTAAGAGGCGCTGCAATACCAAAATACAAAGAGACTAAAGCTAAAATTCTGGAAGCAGGCGCCTGGGGATGCACTATCAGCGGCGGCGGCTCATCAATAATCGCTTTTTGCGATATAAACCATCAAAACCAAATAGCATCGCTCATGGAAAAAGAATTTTCTGAAAATCCTTTATTTGACAGTATTATTAAAACAACTACAAGTAATCAGGGAATTGTTATTGTTTAGCATTTATATAATAGATGACATCACTTGAAGCGATGTCATCTCTCAGGAAGAAATATTTTTTCTGCGAGCCTGAGATTTTCAACATTTCCGATATCAATCCACAAGGAATCGTCGTCGTGATAATTTCCAATTTTATGGTCTGCTGCAAGCCGGATATAAACATCGGTTATTGAAAAAACACCTTTTTCCTCGATAAAATTAAATATTTCAGGGCTAAGTATTTGTATTCCGCTAAACGCCAGGGAATGTAATTTTGAAGCGGGTTTACGTGTAATCCTGATTTCGCTGTTTTTCATATTTTCCCATCCACACAGATATTCATACTTGTCGAACAAAAAATACCTGCTTGTTTTCCGGTTCCTGACCGCCAACGTTGCAATATTTCCCGATTGAAGGTGAATGTCATACATTTTATTGAAATCTATATTTGCAATAATATCAACATTATGAACAAGAAAAGGTTTATCATCGTTGAAAAACCATGATGCTTTCATTAAACCGCCGCCGGTTTCAAGCGGCTTCTCTTTCTCGACTGAAATGCAGATATTAATTCCAAAATTTTGCTTTTCATCAAGGAAATCAATGATACTCTGAACCAAGTGATGAACATTTACAATAATATCGGTAATTCCCTGCTTAATCAGATTTTTAATTACTATTTCCAACAAAGCGACGCCGTTAATTTCAATAAGGGCTTTGGGCTTCGTATTTGTTAACGGAGCTAACCTTGTACCTAAACCCGCTGCAAAAATCATTGCTTTCACTTTGTACGTTTTAAATTAAATTCAAATCTTCAAGCCAACTACAGTAACATCGTCAATTTGTTCGTGTTCGCCCTTCCAATTATCAAATGTTGTTTCCAATATTTTTTTTGGTTCATCCATAGATTGAGCCGCAATACTCAAAAATAATTCCTTAAGTTGTTTTGCTAAAAATTTTTTGCCTTTTGGACCGCCGAACTGGTCTTCGTAACCGTCGCTTGTCAGGTAAATAGTGTCGCCTTTGCTGAGTTGTATTGTCTGGTTTGTAAAGGGTTTCATGTTTTCAAATATAGCAACAGGCATTTTGTCGCCCTTTACCTCTTCTAAACCTGTCAGGTTTTCAAAACCTGACAGGTTTTTGCTGCGGCGAATTATATAAAGTGGATTATATGCACCTGCAAATTGCATTTCAAGTGTTACAGTGTTAATAGCAATTATGGAAATATCCATACCATCCTTCTGTTCACCGGATTGTCCTTTTTGTTGTAGAGCTTCGATAATAGAATCACGCAAATGGTCGAGGACTTCACTCGCTTTGGTAACCTCTTTTTTTCGTACAATCTCATTTAAAAATGACACGCCCAACATACTCATAAAGGCACCGGGGACACCATGACCTGTACAATCTGCAACGGTTACAATAAGCCATTCATTGACCAGAGTAGCCCAGTAAAAATCGCCGGAAACGATGTCTTTTGGACGATATAAAACGAAGTAATCAAAACCTGTCAGGTTTTCGAAACCTGACAGGTTTGAGAGGTCTGGTAACATGGCTTGTTGAATACGTTTTGCATAATTAATACTATCGGTAATTTCCTTTTTCTGTTCAAAAAGCAGGGTATTTTGTTCGCTTAGTTTATCACGCTGTGCCTCTATTTCGTCACGTTGTACGGTTATTTCTTCTTTTTGAGTGCTTATTTCGGCAAAGGCGATTTCGAGCGACTGATTTTTATCTGCAATAATAACATTTGCCTTTTTCTTTTGCCGATACAGGCG
>JACQWN010000135.1 GCA_016209245.1 Bacteroidia bacterium | reverse complement strand
GCAAAATTAAAATTGTTAAACTCTATGATACTACGCCTTTTATCACAGAAATATCAAAAAGACAGAGAAAAATATTTGAAGCTTTCAATATACCGCTAACTAAATTACATAGTTATTAACTAAAAAGGCATTTTAGGTTTATACTTTGCATTGGGTAAATGACGCAAAGCGTCATGGCGCTAAAGGCGCTCATTTGTACAATTAAATGCTTTCAAGATATAAGGTGTCAGGACAGAAATCAGCGCCATTGACCCACTGAATGCTTCCTATGAGCGGTACAACCGATTTGAAAACGGTCAAATCCCTTAGTTCTTTAAAAATACCGATATTCAGATACGGTTTTACATCAAAAGTTTTTACCTCTCCATTTTCAAATGTTAGTAAACCAAAATAATCGGATAGCGGTTTTACCATTTTTACTCTTGGGTTCATAGTTGATTTATTTTAGCGGATCAAATGATAAAGACTGCAAAAATAACGAAATAATTTGAGTGTGTAACATATCGGGGGAAATAATTTTTTTTTAGCTATATAGTTATTAGTTATATGTATTGTCGTAGTCGGATTACGAGATTATTGGTGACGCCAACGTACAATACTGTTTTATTTTTATTGGTGAGAATGTAAATGTAATAATTATTAAATCACTGATAATTAATAATTTTCGATTTTTTTTAAAGATATTATTTAGAATATTTTAGCAAAAGTGAATACATTTTAAAATTTTATTTCTATAATTGTTGCCGAATAAAAAAGCGATTCTTCGCTCCGCTCGAAATGACAATTCTAAATCAGATATTATGGATAAAAGATTAACATTTTTATTGGCGCTGCACTTAGGGCTGTTAACCAACCTTTCAGCCCAGGATGATTTATTAAACATTATGCAGGATGAGCTGAAAAGAAATATGACGAATCTTTCCGGGCAGGAAGCTCCGCCATATTATATCAGCTACCGCGTTGAAGAAACTATTTCAAATGATGCCGAAGCCTCATTTGGTAATCTGATGAATTCCGATGAGCTTCACGACAGAGTGTTAACCACAATGGTCAGAGCAGGTGGGCTCGATCTCGATAATTTTCATGAAGTCAGAGATGAAGGCTTTGGGCGTTATTTCTCATATTTTCCCTCAGGTGTATCTCTGCCTTTGGGTAACGATAAAGATGCAATATCTCAGGTGCTTTGGAAATCAACAAATTCACAATACCGCCAGGCATGCGACCGGCTTGCTAAAGTAAAAGCTAATGTTGCTGTTAAAGTGGAAGCCGAAGACAAATCGCCCGATTTTACTAATGAAAAAACAGAAAACTATTATGAACCGCCATTAAAGCTGGAAGATATAACTTTTGATAAAACGCTCTGGGAAGAAAGGGTTAAGAAAATATCGGCTGTCTTCCTGAATGAACCTGATATTTTTAATGGGAAATGCAATGTTTCATACAAAATAGTTAGAAAATATTTTGTTTCTTCCGAAGGCGTCAGCATTGCACAAAACCTGACGTATGCACGGCTGGCTATTTCGGGAAACATTAAATCGGACGATGGTATGGTAATGCCCATGTATAAAACATATTTCGCCTTTAAGCCGGAAAATCTGCCGAATGATGAAACAATATTAAAAGATGCTGACGAAATGGTCAAAAAATTAAAAACAATAAAAACAGCACCTGTTGTCGAACCTTATGCAGGCCCGGCAATTCTTTCGGGCGGATCTGCAGGTGTATTTTTTCATGAAATTTTTGGCCACCGAATTGAAGGCAAGCGTCAAAAAAGCGAAGAAGACGGCCAGACTTTTAAGAAAAAAATTGATGAAGAAGTCCTTCCGTCCCATATGAATGTTATTTTGGATCCGACTATTAAACAATACAACGGAGAGGATCTGAACGGATATTATATCTTTGATGATGAAGGAATCAGGGGACAAAAAGTTAATGTTGTTGAAAAAGGAATCCTGAAGAATTTCATTATGTCTCGTTGTCCCATTCAAAATTTTTCTAATTCAAACGGACACGGCAGGGCTGAAGCCGGCATGCAGCCGGTAACACGACAGTCGAATCTGATTGTTGAAACAACCAACCCCTTATCAATGGATGCTCTTCGTAAAAAGCTTATTGATGAATGTAAAGCCCAGGGTAAAGAATATGGTTATTTATTTATGAATGTCACCGGTGGTTTTACAATGACCGGCAGGTTTATTCCAAATGCTTTTAATGTGATGCCTACAGAAGTTTACAGAATTTTTGTTGATGGACGTCCTGATGAAATGGTACGTGGTGTTGATCTGGTCGGCACGCCCCTTGCAATGTTTTCCCAGATTACCGATGCAGGGAATAGCCCTGAAATCTTCACCGGCACTTGTGGCGCGGAATCGGGTATGGTCCCTGTTACATGTATTTCACCGGCTTTGCTTGTAAAACAAATCGAGATGCAAAAGAAAAGCAAAGACCAGGACAGGCCGCCGATACTTGCACGGCCGGATACAAATCCAAAATAACCTGATCGTATAACATATCAACTTCAATAAAATTACTTGGATTTAAAAAAAATGAATTATTTTTGAAAAAAAATATTATGAAACAAACTGTATGGATTTCTTATGATTTTGGTGTAAGAGGAGATTATCCAGGATTATACAAATGGTTAGATACCAAAAAAGCAAAAGAATGTGGTGATAGTGTCGCATATTTTGTATTTGAATACAATAGCAATATCGTTGCTGAATTAAAAAAGGATATTTCTGCGAATGTTACTTTCAAAAATGGTGATAGAATTTACCTTATTTATACAGACATGAAAGACGGAAAACTACATACAGTAGGAAATTTTATTATTGGAAATAGGAGAGCTGCACCTTGGGAAGGCTATGCTCCATTAGATGAAAATATTGAAGATTGGTAGTATGAATAATATTTTAATTGATACTGGTTTTTGGTATGCTTTATATAATAAACGTGACACATATTACAATAAAGCTAATGAATTGCCTAAAAGACGAATTGAAATATTATCTGCATAGTAAAAATGAACTATTATGAAAAAAACACATTACATTACAACAATTATCCCTGCAATGTTAATTGCAAATGTCTTGGTTATAAATATCGCTAAATCGCAGGAGCCACCAAGCGATGTTATAAAAAGAGCGATGAAAGATGAATTAAGCAGGAACATTTCAAACCTGACCCTGGAGGGTGTGCAAAAACCATATTTTATCAGCTATACTATATGTGATGCCAAAACGCTTAGAATCAGTGCTACACTCGGTTCGCTTATATCCTCGGTCGAAACACCGGTAAGGGAACATCTGACTGATGTTTTTGTCGGCGATTATCAACGTGATAATCAAAACTTTTTTGATATAAACATTCTTGCAGAATCATATCAGGAAAATTCATCACTGCCGCTTGATAACGACTATTTTGGAATTCGCAGGGGCTTATGGCTGTCAACCGACAAAAAATATAAAGCAGCCGCCGAGTTGCTTGAAGCCAAGCTTTCAGCTATAAAACAGCAAAATCTTTCCGAGGAAGAAGCTTCATTGCCCGATTTCAGCAAAGCCACAACCGTTGTATCCGACCTCCCTTCTTTAAAATTTAATATTGATAAATCCAAATGGGAGAATATCGCGAAGGAATTATCCACCGCCTTTAAGAATTATAAAAATATATATTCATCAAATGTTTCTGTTTTTATCTATCAGTCCGATATTTATTTCCTGAACAGCGAAGGAACTGAAACCAAAGTTCCGTTCACAATTGCTGCTGTCAGAATAAATGCACAGACACAAGCTGACGACGGCGAACCCTTAGCCGATCATCTTTTATATTATTCTCCCACTCCAGATGATTTACCATCAATCGAAACCATGAAGAACGATGTAAAAATTATGGCCGATAACCTGCTCACATTGCGAAATGCACCTGTATTTAATGACTCATATACTGGTCCTGTTTTATTTGAAAACCAAGCTGTTGCGGAAGTCTTTGCTCAACAGTTCTTTAGTGGAAAATCGTGCCTTATAGCTAAACGCAAACCGGTCTATAGCGACCCAAAAATGTTATTTTATATGGGACAATTAGGAGCGCAATCAATGGATGATAAAATAGGGAAACCATTGGTCTCAAAAGATATGAATATTAAATCAACACCTTTCATTTCTGATTTTGAAGGGACGAAGCTTATCGGCTCATATCAGGTTGATGGTGACGGCGTAAAACCTGCAACGGAATTAGTATTAATAGAAAACGGAACACTTAAGAATTTATTAAACGACAGGACTCCTACGCCAAAAATCAGAGAGTCGAACGGGCATAAGCGGCTCGCATTGCAAATAGGTGGAGGTATATCAACTGATGCCGGACCTGGCATAATTAATATCAATGCAGGTAAAGGAATGACACCTGTCAAGCTT
>JACQWN010000196.1:5908-8459 GCA_016209245.1 Bacteroidia bacterium | reverse complement strand
AATCGCTTTTTTTATAAAAAATTATGGACTGACACAAATTAAAATATAAAAAAGGTAATTTCCGATATAAAAAAAAATATTTTTGTGCTGGACAAGAATTTTACTTTGAAATTCTCAGACATTACGGACAGACACTAATTACATCTAAATGGCGTAAAATTAATTCTCTGAAATATCCTCAGGAATATTATCCGGAACCTTCTAAATGGTTTAACGATAACGGTTTCAAATCAATTCAACCGGCGCATTATTGGTCATCTGTTACAGATGGAAATGACTGGGCAAAAGCGTTTGAAATGAATTACGGTAACCCTAATTCCAAGCCTAAAAATCCCGAGCTTAAAGGAGAAGATATGTATGCATGGCCAGTTCGGGCTGCAAAATAGATTTTATATTTTAACCCCCATAACCGTTATATCATCCGTCTGTTCATAATGAACACCTGTATCTTTATTGGTATGCGATTTCCATTGTTCAATTGCATTATCCAGCAAATCTTTTTGCTGTTCCATCGGTTCGCTGGTAATTGAAAGCAATAATTCTTTTAATTTTATTGTTTTAAATTTTTTCCCGTTAGGCCCGCCGAATTGGTCCTGGAAGCCATCCGACATCAAATATAAAATGTCTCCTTTTTCGAGCCGGATAATATGATTGGTAAAAGTATCCATTCTGAGATGAATAGCAACAGGCATCTTGTCACCTTTGATTTCTATTAGCCGGTAGTTATTTTGATTGTCAGATATTACCGATATAATTTTTGAATCAGATGTATATTGAGGAACGACTGATTGCAAATCGCGTTGTGTGACAATAAACAACGAATTATTCGCACCTGAATATTGCAGAACATTGTTTGATGTATCCAGCGCACAAAGTGTCATATCCATACCATCTTTAACATGAAGAATATCGGAAAATGACCTTATTTCGTTATTTTTAGGAATATTATCACTGTTATTAATATTATCAATATCTTCATGTTGTTGCAATGACTTGATAATATATGTCCGCAATTCATTAAGCGCCTGATTGGCCTGAGTAATTTCATCCTTGTTTATTATTTCGTTAAGGAACGATATTCCAAGCATGCTCATAAAACCGCCCGGGACACCATGACCGGTACAATCAGCAATAGTAAAAATCAACCATTCATTTATACGTGTAGCCCAGTAGAAATCGCCTGAAACAATGTCACGCGGTTTATATAGAATGAAATATTCACCGGAGGTGAATATTTCATTCAAAAAATTATTTCCCGGCAGCACGGCGGTTTGTATTCGTTTTGCATATTGAATGCTTGATGTAAGCTCAATGTGCATTTCTTCAATATGCTCTTTCTGTTTTGTAACCGTATTCCGCTGCGCTTCAATTTCATCTCTCTGTGCGGTTATTTCTTCATTCTGCTTATTTAATTCCTCATTCTTTTTTTCAATCTCGCCTTTTCAGCTCAACTTCCTTTAGTTGTTTTTCTTTGTTCAACAATTCAATCTTCTGCTGTTTTTTTTCAGTTTCGTATTTTGTCTGCATTTCGGCCATTGCATTAATTTTTTCATTTGTATAAATTTTAAATTTGATTTCGACTGAACGCCTGTAATATTCCAGCGCCTTTTGATAGTTCCCTTGTTCAAAATTTATATTCGACAATGATTCATATATATTATTTATGCCATCAAGATATTGCCATTTCTGTGCAATTTCAAGAGCTTTAGAAAAATATTCTTCAGCTTTGGAATAATTCTTCAGTTTTGCATAATAATAGGCAATGTTAGTGTAGCAACTGTTTTTATTCTCTTCATCATTATTTTTTTCAAATATTTTCATCGCATTAACCTGCATTTCAAGAGCAGCCCTGTAATCTTCTTTTAATGAATATATCCATCCGACGGCACAGGTCAAAGTAGCTATTTCTTTTTCATTTTTTTGTTGTTTTGCTATGTCAAGAGCTTTTTTAAAATAATCAAGTGCTAAATCGGGGTTGAGAAATTGCTGATTGATGGGATCGGAATATAAAACACCTAATTCATAAAATGTATTTAATTGTCCGGTTTGGAAATTTTTATTTTCAAAAATTTTTAATCCCTTATTCAAATATTCAATCGCTTCTGAAAAAAATTCAGGACCGGAAAAACGTTTAACTCTTCCGATATTAATGTATGTATAAGCAATGTTCAGACTATCCGTAATCTTTTCATAAATTCTGAGTGCATCCAAATAATTTTGCAGTGCAGTGGGATAATTTCCGATTATAAAATATAAAATTCCCTGCTCGCTTAACAAAATTCCTTTCAGGCGTAAGTAAACATCTTCAGGTTGTTGCTTATTATCAATATTCTTTTGAGCAAGTTGCAACCCATTATTATAATATAATAAAGCCGAATCAGATTGATTATAACCATAAATCTTTGCGGCTTTTAAATATAATTGTATTCGTGTCGTATCATTTTTTGCAGACTTAATTAAAGCAATAATGCTGTCGGCTTTGTTAAATGGAAAAGCGTTACAGTTGCCATCATTACTTAGAAAAGGCGACAATGATAACCAAAGAATAATA
>JACQWN010000196.1:0-5877 GCA_016209245.1 Bacteroidia bacterium | reverse complement strand
ACCAAAGAATAATAATAAGTAACGATAATTGCATATTGAATCGAAATGAAGGTCAAAGCTACATAAAAATATTCTTTTTTAAAATTTCATTGATTTTTATAATTAAATTTTGTATTTTTGTAGATATAATAGATTAACAAAAATGAAAAAGAAATTGACAAAGCAGGATATACTTGAATTGCTTGAAAAACAATCAAAAGAATTTCACAGGCGTTCAATGGAAACTGATAAAAAAATTGGTGAACTCGCAGGAACTTGGGGAAAATTTGTTACAGAAATGGTAAAGCCCAAAATTGTAGAAATTGTCAATGACGATAAATTCAAGCCAAAAGAATGGAAGGTCAAATATTGACTCTTAATTAGTGTCTGTCCATAAACTCTGAATATGACACGAATTGCACGAATTAAAAATATTTTTTTCCTGTAAATTCGTGTAATTTGTGTCGATATATTTATTTGTGTATTGACATTACAGACAGACACTAATTAGCAGAAATTGATTATCTGAAAAAATAACCCAACCTGAAAGCAATTCTGTGAAAAATCACTTCATATTTATATTTATTACTATTTCGCCAATCAATATATCGTTCCCGATATTCCTTTTCAAATGAATACCCGATGCTAACTGTAAATGCTTCATTTTCTGATGAAAAAATGGCTATACCCAATCCAACATTTAATAATATTCCATCTTTAATATAATTCGGTGATAAATTTTCGAAATGGCTTAAATACCCTCCTTGGGTATATATATAAGGTGAATGTCTTCGGTTAAATGGAAAATAATGTATATCGGCGAACAGAGGAAAATGAATATGCTCGTCAATAATTTCAAATCCTGTGCCGCCGGAAGCAGAAAAGCCGTACTTGAATTTATATCCGTTAATTACAAAAGTGCTGAACGAAAGAGCGCTTGAATTTATAAGGAAACCAATATCTGTCCTGTTGATAAAACCCTGTTCTTTTATTATGATTTTTTTCAACTCTTCTTGTTGGGCAGGAATTGTAATCGGAGTATAAACCTTGTCAGATTTGACCGAATCAATTTCATTAACAGGAAATGCCCAGATATTCCTATCATGCGATTCGATTTTAATTTTTTCTTCTGTCTTTTCAATAATTTTCCCGTGAATAATACTACCGTTTTTAAGATAAATTACATCTTCAATATTCTGGGATGATAATCGGAATGAAGCCAACAATGCAGAAATTAAAAATAAATATTTTATGATACTAAATTTCATATAATTTCGTTTTGAAATAATGTTGCAATTTAGTATGTTTGTTTGTTTTTTGCAAGTAATTTTTTATTTACTATTCAGGTCATTATTTTATTTCATAGATTATTTCACCGAAGTACGAATTTGTTACGAATATACGAATTACGAATTCGCTGACCATTTCGTAATTCGTAAGTTCGTACATTATTCGTACTTCGATGGGATAATAATACCTCTATTTAAATAGTTACATTTTTTCTTTACTAAAAATTACAATTATGAAAAAGATTAACTTTTATCAGATTATTTTTCCGGCATTATTATTCATTGGAATAACTGGCTGTGAGGATAAAATCAAATATGAAGCAAATATTCCGGTTTATATGACCTATGAAAACCTGCGCTCAGCGGTCAGTTCCGGTAGCCCTCAGGCAATGGTCAATCCAGGTAAAATATACCTGAAAGACCAGTTAATTTTCATCAACGATCAATTTAAAGGGGTTCATGTAATTAATAACAGCAATCCGTCATCACCGCAAAATGCCGCATTTATTAATATTCCCGGCAATGTTGATATGGCAGTAAAAGGAAATTATCTTTATGCCGACAGCTATATTGACCTTATTGTGCTTGATATTTCCAACCTGCAAAATATTACCCTGGTTGACAGGATTCAGGATGTTTTTCCATATTCCGTTCCTGAGTATAACGAAAATTATCCTGTCGGTGTAATAGATGAAAATATTGGTATTGTTGTTGATTGGAAGATTGACAAGGTTACCGAAGATTATGATACTTACGGAGGAGGTCTTTTCCCTTTCGGAGTTGCTAAATCTGACGAAATGTCACACTTCGTGCCGGAAATACATGCGGTGGAGTTTTAAACGAACTGGATGTAATTGATGTATCGTCAATTACTTCTCCCCACCTGATAAAATCATATCCAATGGACAAACCGTATGGGCTTGGAATTGATAATAATACTCTGTTTGTATGCGATGGAATCTCAGGTTTGAAAGTATATGATGTGACCGACAAATTAACTATTGACGAACACATGATTGACCACTTTCCCGATATTCATGCCTATGATGTAATTCCCACAAACGGATTGCTGGTATTAATCGGCGATGACGGCTTATACCAATATGATTATGCAGGGGCGGATAGTCTTATATTATTGAGTCATATACCTGTACAATAAGATTATAATATTTTCAAACCGGTTTATTTGAATTTTTATTTTATCTTTTTTCAAAGATTATCTTTTTTTTCTTATAACTTTGCACTTTGTGAAACTGGCTAAATTTTTTTATAATATTTTACTTTACAAAAATTTAAGAATGGACAAGATTCAATTCGTGTAGAGTAGTTACAAAGTTTTTGATTGGGTAATGTAATTTTTATTACTATGAGGCCTGCAAAAAACATCATAGAATTGGTTAATGTTTTAGATCCGGCCATACCGGTCTGTAAAGAAAATAAAGAGTTCTACGTGCCGGTTTTTGACGACGAAATCAAAAGGTTGAGAGATGATCTTTTATATTCTGATCGCGAAAATATTACGTATTATATTGCAGGGCAGACCGGTACAGGTAAAACCTCGGCCTTGAATTTTTTACCTGATAAGGAAATCGAAAAAAAGTACACAGTCATTTATATTAAAGGCCGCGATGTTTTTGACCCGAACGATGTGGATATTATTGATGTTTTCCTGATGTTTTGCCATGAATTGATTAAATCGGAAAAGCGTTTGGAAGATAAATTTTTAAAGAAATTAGTTGAAATTCAGAAGCAATTTTCCGGGGAAATTGAGAAAATAAAAGAAAAAGAAAAAACAACGGAAATCAGCGCTGAACTGAATGCCAAAGCGGCTCTGGGATTTAATTTCTGGAGGATTATCGAGACCGGTTTGGAGTTTTTAGCATCTTACAAACGCAATTCTACGAACCGCGAAATAGTAAGGGAATTTTTTAAAGTTAAGCAGGAAGATTTATTAAAACTGACTAACGATATCATTGAGGAATATTACTCTATATTCGGAACTGCTAAAAAACTGCTTGCGGTTATTGACGACCTTGAAAAAATGAAGGAAATAGAACAGATAAAAGCCATATTTGTTCATAATAAATATTATCTCGAATCTATCAATTGCAGGAAAGTAATCCCTGTACCTGTTCATCTTACCCTTCAACCAGAATATGGCGCCGGAAGCGATACCAGAACTACAATACTCGATGTAAAAATCACCGCTAATCCAAATGCAACGCCCATCTCGGATGAAGATAAGTCCGATATGGAAAAGAAAAAACAATTGCTAAGTGAAATTATTTGCAAACGAATAGAAAATGGCTGCAATTTAATTGACACCAATGCTATTGAACTGGCAATTAAAATGTCGGGAGGACTAGTCAGGCAGTTCATCACAATTTTATATTTGGCAGCAAAAAATGCTCGCTACCTGAAAGGTAAAAAAGTTACAATTAATGATGTAAATAAGGCAGTAGGTGATGAAAGTAGTTTTATGTCGCGTAAGATAATCGGAAAAGAAATCATTGACCTGTTAAATGAAATTGACCGGAAGCATTATCCCTATACTTCGCAAACCGACCTGCTTACTGAATCGCTTTTGTGCAATAATATTATTGTTCATGCCAATGGTAACGCATGGTACGAAGTGAACCCGCTGATAAAGGAAACCATTAAAGTTTACTATAAGCAATAATTCCGGTTTATGAACGATTTTCTGACCAAAAGCGAACAAGTCGTTTTTATCCGCTTTCTAAATGAACTGGAATACTTGGAACGAGGGCATTACCTAGCAATTATTGCAGTTGACACTCCTGCACTTGCAGGGGAAATCACTAATCAAATTTTACAGAAGAAAAATAATAGTACAGTTCTTGAATATACGGGCAGTGTTGAAATACTCCAATCTGCATTTCAAAATACCGGCTCTGACCGGTCTATTCGTATTTTAAATATCCTGGCATTACCAACCTCAAAGTTTGGCAAAGCTTTACAGCAATTAAATTTCCAACGCGATTATATTACCGACTTTAATCTTAAAATAGTTCTTCTTTGTTCTCATTTATTTTTGCAGCAAATGCAGACAAAAGCATTCGATTTTGTTTCTATAGCTTCATTTAAAGTTTTTTTTACCGATAAACAGGCAGCAGTTGCCCAAAGTCTCCAACCTGTAGGACAAAAGCCAATAGAGGTTATGGAATTTGAAGAAATGGATGCGGAGTTGAAAAAATATAGAAAATTAAAAAATAAGGACAAAGAACTTTATTTGAGAAAAATATTCAATACCGCTTATGCAGCTTATGAAATTTCAAGAAACGATTATTCGCTGCAATTGTACATAGAGGCACTACATTTGGCAACAGTGCTAAATAACACCAAATATATTTCTGGAATTAATGGAAAGCCTTAAAATTCTTTTCGCAGGCGCTTGAAATTGATAAAAAGATTGGCTATTTGCAGGGGCAAGCAAATCAATTAGGAAATATCGGGATTATATATAGAGACAAAGGCGACCTAGACGAAGCCTTGAAATTCTTTATGCAATCGCTTGAAATTCACAAACAGATTGGCTACTTGCGGGGGCAGGCAGACGCTTTAGGAAATATCGGGCTTATATATAACGACAAAGGTGACCTGGATCAAGCCTTGAAATTCCATTCGCAGGCGCTTGAGATTGATAAACAGATTGGCTATTTGCAGGGGCAAGCAAATCAATTAGGAAATATCGGGCTTATATATAGAGACAAAGGCGACCTAGACGAAGCCTTGAAATTCTTTATGCAATCGCTTGAAATTCACAAACAGATTGGCTATTTGCAAGGTCAGGCAAATCAATTAGGAAATATCGGGCTTATATATAGCGACAAAGGTGACATGGACGAAGCCTTGAAATTCCTTATGCAGGCGCTTGAAATTGTTGAGAAGTGTGGTTTTTTACCTCTTATAAAAAAGCTAACGAATAATCTTGCAAGCGTATATGAATTAATGAATAATACTGACGAAGCTGCCAAATACCGCAGGAGGGCGGAAGAAATACAAATCAGCTAATTCTGCTCCAGTCGGCTTGTTTTTTTCTCATGGCTTTTAATTTGGTCATAAATAATTGATGAGCCTGATTTTGTAGTAAAGGGTCGTTATGGAGCAGCTTTTCGGCAGCATTTCTTGCCGATTGCAGTATTTGACCATCTTTGCCAAGCTCTGCGATTTTTAAGTCAAACGGCATCCCGCTTTGGACAGTCCCCTCAATATCGCCGGGGCCACGCAGCTGTAAATCGGCTTCAGCAATTTCAAAACCATCATTTGTACGAACCATCATGCTTATCCGTTTCATGCTTTCCTCATTCAGATGGTCATTTGTCATTAATATGCAGTACGATTGCTCTGTTCCCCTGCCTACTCTGCCCCTTAGCTGATGTAATTGCGAAAGTCCAAACCGCTCGGCATTTTCAATAACCATTACTGTAGCATTAGGCACATCTACTCCAACTTCAATAACAGTTGTAGCAATCAAGATGTTTGAAATCCCACCGGCAAATAGCTTCATTGAGGCCTCCTTTTCCTTGGGTTTCATCCGTCCATGAACAACACAGAAAGCATATTCGGGCGGAGGAAAAGCCCGCGAAAT
>JACQWN010000134.1 GCA_016209245.1 Bacteroidia bacterium | reverse complement strand
TGAAGGGAAACTATAAATTTTTATTCAAATCGTCCGAAAATTATTTCTTCTGTATCCCTGATCTATCAATATTTTCAAAGAACGTCTATTTGTTTTCTTGGTACGCGAGTGGTGGTGAACCATTTTTAAATATAAGCTTATTGATAAATTAACGATTTATTGTGAAGATGTAATTATTAGAAAATTGCAAAAAAAATTCACCTTTGTTGCTACTACCAATGGAACTATTTTGAACAATAAAATACTAAATGTATTCCAAAAATATGGTTCAGAAATTTTTATTAGTTTAGACGGACCTGAAAATGTTCATAATAGAAACAGACCTTATCGTAACGGTAAAAGTAGTTTTAAAATGGTTATGTCAAAGGTCAAATTATTGGATAAGTACAATATTAATTATTCATTCCGTCCAACAATTACTTCAGATTGTGATAATTTATTAGAAATTATTGATTTGTTCGAAAAATTAAAAACTAGTTTTTCCTTTAAGTTTGCTTTTAGTTCATATTATAAAGACTCTGAATCAATAAAATATGAAGAAAAAAAAATCATTAATATTACATCTCAATATCTTGATTTAGTTAAATATTATTTTGAAAAAGTTAAAAAAAATTAATTTCTTAATGCACTTACTGAATATGACATCAAAGGTAATATAGTCAAAGATCTCATTAATTTGCTTCAAGAACCCGGCTATGTCGAATGATTTGTCAATTTCTTCAAGTGTCATTATAATCCATGTTCTATTTTCTGAGAAAATAATTATAATAATTTGTATCGTTTATTATACTTGTTGTGTCAATATCATATGAAAAATTCTTTTTATCTTGATGATGAGACTCGGTTCCTGATACCAATTGACCGACTGAATATACTATTGCTGTATAAAAATTACCTTCATATTTTCTGAACCATTTAAAAGCTTCATCACGGTTACATAAAAACGGCCTTAAATTCCATGATAACTGGATTCCAACAAAAGCCATTATAAAAATCCAGATTTTAAATACTGTCACGCCAATTTGAGGATAAATAGCTTTGTTTTCATAAGCATATTTTAAAGCATCAACCATTAATTTCATGCCAAAAATACTGGCAAATAAGAAAATAGCGACGTGTAATAGTTGTAAAAAATGATAATTACCACCTGTAAGTTGAAAAAAAATAACAATCGGTGTAAATGATAATATTATTACAGAAGTTAATACTAATCCGCTCAATATAATAATCAACACTTGTCGTAGGTTCATTTTGGAGCCAAGTATATGTTGTATAATATAAAAAGATGGGAGACAAATAATTATTGTCGAAAGAAAAAGAATAATCAATTTTACTCCTGCAACAACAGATTGAAGGTAACTATGATATTTGAAATACCGCCATTAATCTTTTTGAAATTTTCATAGCAAATAATTTTTATGATTGGGATGTAAATATAATAATTTATTTTTATGTTTGTTATAGTTTTTTACTTTTTTTTATTGTTTTTTATTATTTATTAGGTATTGTCAAATAAGTGTGGTTAAACAAATGTAAATGGTAATTAGGTTAATAGGCATATCAGATGGCTTTCTGAAACGGGTTTTACAGAATGAAGCCATTTTAATGCTTACTTCTTTTTTTTCACATTAAGAAAACGAACTCCTAATCCAAGGTTAAATATAAGACCGCTTGTTTTGATTTCGTCAATTAAATAAGTCCCATAATATACCGAAATAGGTTTACCAAAACCACATCCGGCACCCAAATCAATGAACAACCGACCATGTAATACAGGTATCATGTATCCTCCCATAAATGACACTGTATAAGGAGCAACAGTTGTTTTGTTGATAGTATAAATACGGTGCGGAGCTAATGATATGGTTAAATATGCGTTCCCATGAGATACACGAGCGCCAATAACAGGTAAAACAATATATGCATAACCAAGCCCAAATAAAAGCCCTGTGTTATTGTAACCTAAAAAAAACCTGCCGCCAATTAATCCATAATTTGAACCGATACCTCCGGAAAATTCCATTATGTATTCTGGAGTTTCATTTTCCATATTCAAAGTATCGAATTGAGATTTCGTTTCAGCCGTTGGATTTCTGTCTTTCTCAAGGATATATCCTTCATATTCGCCATACTTAATATAATAAGTAGTCGTGTCAGTGGAATTCCATTTTCTATATGCAAGCTTTGTAATATAATCTTTTACAATCCGGCATTCAATCGTTTCCTCATTCTCATTAAGCATAATAATATCTTGTGGCATAACTGCGACCGGCAGAACAAAGATTATTAAGCTTAATAAAATTGTATTACTTAACCATCCATAGAAATATCTCATTATATCAAAAAAAATCATAACACTTTGTCGTTCTTTATATCAAATTTATTCAAGGTATTAATATTAATCTGATTAATACATAAATTTTGTGATTTTTTTGTGTCTTAGTCTCGCCTCAGGCGAGAAGAGTATTTTTCGCCACGAAGATACAAAGGTACTAAGTTTCACCAAATTATTATTAACCTGAATAATTCATAAACTGAATTTGTCGGTCAAAAATACAAAAAAATGAGTGAATTTTTATTTATACCTGACAAAAAAATACTGAATCATATTTCATTCAGAAAGCAGGATTAACAAAAATTTAGTCGGACAATAGTAATTTTTTAATTATCGTTATATACAAAAAATATATTATTTTTGTGGCCTATTTTAACCTGGGTTAACAATCTTTTTGATTTTAATGAACCGGATTCTTATTATATTTATTATTTTAATTGCTTGTTCATGCAAGTATCAGAAATTGCTGAAAAGCTCCGATTATAATCTGAAGTATGAAAAAGCGGTTGAATATTATAATAAAAAGGATTATTACAGGGCACAGCAATTATTTGAAGAGTTGGTCCCGATAACTGCCGGCTCGCAGCGGGGCGAGGAAGTTTATTATTATTACGCATACTGCTATTACGGACAGGATGATTTTATTATGGCCGGCTATCATTTTAAAAATTTTACAAAGACTTATCCGAACAGCAAGCATACTGAAGAATGTGAATTTCTGGGTGCATATTGTTTCTATATGGAATCGCCCGAACCTGAGCTTGACCAGTCAAATACATTACGGGCGGTTGATGCATTACAATTATTTATCAATAAATATCCTGAAAGTGACAGAATAAATGAAAGCAACGAATTAATTGATAAATTACGTAATAAGCTTGAAATTAAATCATATAATTCGTCAAGGTTATATTTTCAGCTTGGCGATTATAAAGCGGCAATTATTGCCCTGAAGAATAGCTTTAAAGATTACCCCGATACACAATACAGGGAAGATATTCTTTACCTTATTGTTAAATCGTGCTATTTATTGGCCGATAAAAGCATTGAAACCAAAAAAAAGGAACGTTACCAGGCTACTATAGCCGAATATTACGTGTTTATTGATGAATTTCCTGATTCAAAATACAGGAAGGAAGCTGAAAAAATGTATGAAAGTTCTTTAAGTTACGTAAAAGATAATAATTAAATTTTTTAATTTTTAATCATAATAATATGGATTATAAAAAAGTAATTGCAACAGGTACTACTATTACGAGGGATTTGGAAAAGCTCGACAGCGATACGGATAACATTTATGAAACTGTTATGGTCATTGCCAAAAGGGCAAATCAGATTAGTGTGGACATGAAAAAACAGCTTAGCCAAAAGCTGGAGGAATTCACTTCATATTCAGATAACTTGGAAGAGGTATTCGAAAACCGTGAACAGATTGAAATATCAAGATTTTATGAAAAATTGCCAAAAGCTACTTTGATTGCGCTCCAGGAATTTGTTGACGGGAAAATCTTTTTCAGGAATCCTGAAAAGTTAGAAGAATAAAGGAATAGTTAATGAATGCACAATATTTACATGGTAAAAAAATAATTCTCGGCGTTACAGGTAGCATAGCGGCATATAAAACTGCAATATTGACCCGGTTGCTGATAAAAAATAATGCATCGGTAAAAATAATAATGACACCTTTCGCAAAGGAATTTATTACCCCTGTAACATTAGCTACATTATCAAAAAATACGGTATTATGCGATTTTTTCAAGCATGACGACGGGAAATGGAATAATCATATTGAATTAGGAATTTGGGCTGATTTAATGCTTATTGCACCTGCCACAGCAAACACAATTGCGAAGCTTGCCAATGGCATTTGCGACAACTTGCTCTTAACAACTTCCCTTTCTGCCCGATGCCCGGTTATAATAGCTCCTGCAATGGATTGCGATATGCTTGCCCATCCAGCTACAATCAAAAATTTAGAAACACTTAAATCGTTCGGAAATATAATTATCGAACCTTCTGCCGGAACTTTGGCAAGCGGCCTCGAAGGCAAAGGAAGAATGGAAGAACCTGAAAAAATTATCAGCTTTATCAATGACTTTTTCAATCCTCATAAAAAACTGAATAAAAAAAAAATTATTGTAACAGCAGGTCCTACTTACGAAGCAATTGACCCAGTCAGATTTATCGGCAATTATTCGTCAGGCAAAATGGGTTATGCAATTGCTGAAGAGCTTGCCTTTCGTGGTGCTGAAGTAACATTAATCAGCGGGCCTGTTCAAATAAAAACTCAAGCCAAAAATATTTTTTGTATTCCGGTTACTTCCGCTCAGGAGATGTATGAAAATTGTTTAAAATATTTTCCGGAAAGTAACGGAGCAGTTATGGCGGCGGCTGTAGCTGATTATACTCCAACGGCAACTTCCCCACAAAAAATAAAAAGCGGAAAAAATAATTTCAGCGTTAAGCTGACTCCTACACCAGATATCGCTTCCGCACTTGGTAAAATCAAAAAAAAATCGCAGCTCCTTGCCGGCTTCGCCCTTGAAACAGAAAATATTGCTAAGAACCCTTATAACAAATTAATAAAAAAGAATTTCGATTTTATTATTATTAATTCTCCCAATGATAAAGGTGCGGGATTCCTATACGATACAAACAAAATTTCTATACTCGATAAGAACAATAATATTGAAAATTTTAAGTTAAAATCTAAAGTTGAAGCCGCTAAGGATATTGTTGATAAAATTTATAAATGGTTTGAACCACAATAGACACATAGTTCACATAAGAAAAACACATAAATTTGTGGTGAGCATAGCCAAACTACTTGTAGTGTGCTATGTCGAACTATTATATTCTATGTGAAATTGCTATGTGCTCTATGTGTCTATGTGGTAAAAAAAACATAAATGCAAATAACAAAAAAATATATAGTTGAAGAAACCAAAAGGCATATTGATAAATTTTAATTGCATTAATATATTTAAGGAAGGACAAAAAACTTTAGTTAATGAATTATATGCAGCATTACCAAAGGAATAAAAGATAAATTTCAACTCTTAATACACATGAAAAATAATAATATATCAATACTAATTATTTATACCCTTCTATTATTCAACTTCCGGCAGGAATGCATGTCGCAGGAGCTTAAATGCCGCGTTCAGGTTGTAACGCAACAGATACAGGGGACGAACAAGCAGATTTTTCAGACATTGCAAAATGAGCTTTATGAATTTCTGAATAATCATAAATGGACTAATAATGTTTTTGGCGAAGATGAAAAAATAGAATGTACCTTTATGTTTAATATAACAGAACAGCTCAGTGTGGATGAATTCAGGGGGACATTACAGGTGCAATCAAGCAGGCCGGTCTTTAATTCAACATATAACACCGTCCTATTCAACCATAAAGATGATGATATTCAATTCAAATATATCGAATATCAACCGCTCGAATTTAATGAAACGCAACATACGTCAAATCTTATTTCAATTTTAGCTTTTTATGTTTATATAATTATAGGGCTTGATTACGATTCTTTTGTGCTCGAAGGCGGCTCGGAATATTTTCAGTTAGCTGAAAAAATAGTTACTAATGCTCAAAATGCTCCCGAGCTGGGGTGGAAAGTAAGCGAGCACGGAAAAAAGAACCGTTACTGGTTGGCTGAAAATATTATTAATGAAAAATATTCGGGATTAAGGGAATGTATTTATAAATATCATCGTCTCGGACTTGATATTATGGCCGATAAACCTGCTGAAGGACGGGCGGTAATAGCAGAAAATCTTGAGCTTCTGCGACAAGTAAAACGGGAACAACCCAATCTGATATTTTTACAAGGGCTCATGACCGCCAAATCCGATGAATTTATAAATATTTTTTCTGACGAATCTTCTTTTCCCGATGAAAAAAATCGTGTTGTACAAATTCTTAGCGAGGTTGACCCTGCAAATTCTTCTAAATATCAGAAAATTCTGGGAACGAAAAAGTAACTGCAGTCATATATGCTGGAATCTATTACAATCCGCAATTATGCATTAATTAATAATTTAAGCATTGAATTCAAGCCGGGTTTGACGATTATTACCGGTGAAACCGGAGCCGGAAAATCTATTCTCATAGGAGCTTTATCTTTGATTCTTGGCCAACGTGCCGATACCTCCGTGCTTTTAGATAAAAACTCAAAATGTATCGTTGAAGGGGTCTTTAACATTACAAATTACGATTTGTATGATTTCTTTCATAAATATGACCTGGATTTTGATAATATTACCCATCTGAGAAGGGAAATAACCGCTAACGGAAAATCAAGGGCATTCATCAATGATACGCCGGTTAATCTGAACCAATTAAGAGAAATAGCTATACAGCTTATAGACATACATTCCCAGCATCAAAATCTGGAGCTTGGTAAATTCAGGTATCAGTTGAGCATTATAGATATTTTTGCATCTCATTCGGAGCTTCTGAAAGAATACCGGAAGAATTATTTTCTTTTGAACGAGCTGACTGAAAAATACGAAGAATTGCAGAAACGTGCGGAAAAAGAAAAAAGCGACTTCGATTATTTTTTATTCCAGTTCAATCAGCTTGAAGAAGCCCGGTTAAATGAAACGGAACAAAAAGATTTGGAAGATGAGCTGGAAATATTGACGCATGCCGAAGAAATAAAAAATTGTTTTACAATGGCAAACAATCTTATTTCTGAAAATGATAGCCGGAATATCCTGGATTTTTTAAAGCAGGTTCATAATTTTCTCGTTCAGTCAGGCAAATTTCTTCCGCAATCAACCGTGTTGTCAGAACGGCTTAATACCGCTTATGTTGAAATTAAAGATATTTCCCGTGAAATAGAGCTTGTTGCCGGAAAAATTGAATATGACTCTTCGCGGATTGAAAAAATCACCAAACGTCTCGATTTGCTATATACTCTTGAGCAAAAGCACAGAGTTGCCACAGTCGGTGAGCTTATCCAAATTCATAAAGAGCTTTCAGAAAAAATTCATTCAATAGCCAATTATGAAACGGAACTGGAACAATTGAAACAAAATCATGAGCGACAAAAAAAACTTGTTACCGAATTTGCCTCACGGCTTTCCAAAAACCGCCGCAAAATTATTCCTGCATTAGAAAAAAAAGTTGTTGAGCTGTTGATTCAGCTTGGCATTCCTAACGCCAGATTTTCAATATTATTAGATACTTTCGCTCATCCCGGGCCTGAGGGTTTTGATACGGTTAATTTCCTTTTTTCAGCAAATAAAAATATCGAGATGCAGGAAATTTCCAAAGTTGCATCAGGCGGCGAAATATCACGGCTGATGATGAGCATCAAATCGCTTGTGTCGCAATCGTTGTCGCTTCCCACAATTCTTTTCGATGAAATTGATTCCGGAGTTTCCGGTAATATCGCTCATAAAATGGGAAATATCATGCGAAATATGGCAAAAGCTCATCAGATAATTACGATTACTCATTTGCCGCAAATTGCAGGAAAAGGACAGCAGCACTATTACGTGCATAAGCTTGAAAATAAAACCGGAACATCAGTGCATATCCTGCAATTAACCCCTGATGAACGAATAAAAGAGATTGCACGGCTTTTAAGCGGGGAACAACTGACGGAAGCTGCATTGGAAAATGCGAAAGAATTATTAAAAAATTAATGACTTTTTTTACATTGGTGGTTTGCTTATACATTCAAGCCCGTCAGAATGCAAAACCACAAATGAGTCAATTGACTAACCCATAAATCAAAGATGTTGATATCTTTTTGAAAAATAGTTTTGTTAATTTAAAAACACTTTATAATTTTGACATAATTTGTCAAGATAAATTTTTCAAAATTGAAAACAACAGGTGAAATAATCAGAGAACGGCGTGAGAAAAAGGGGTTACTCTTACGGCAACTTGCAGCGCAACTTGACATTGACGCTGCTATTTTAAGTAAAATAGAGCGAAGCGACAGAAAAGACACCAAAGAACAAATTTCCAAAATTGCTGACATTTTAGGACTGAACAAAAAAAAACTGATAATTCAATACCTAAGCGAAAAAATCGCTTACGAAATAGCAGATGAAGAAAGTGCAAAGCAAGTATTGAAAGTAGCGGAAAAAAAAGTTGATTATCTTAAAAGAAACCAAAATGATACAAGAAAACATTAAAGAACTAATTACTCTGCTGGGCTTTTCTCAACAAAGTCCAAAATCAAAAGTATGGTGTAAAAAATATCCAAAGCACGACAACTATGTCATCTTACTTGACTTTGAAAAATCATTTATTGACTATGGTTCTAAAATTCAACGAGGCGATGACACAACATCAAATTTCAGCAGGGATGAAAATTTTGTGGTTTTAGAATGTGTAAACAGGCTTTTGGAAAAAGGATATAAACCTCAAAGCCTAACTCTTGAAAAAAGATGGAGAGCAGATAAAAAAACAGCAGGTATTGGTAAATCGGATATAACAATTACCGATTTAACTGAAAAAACCCTCATTATTATTGAATGTAAGACTTGGGGTGAGGAATATAAAAAACAAAAAAACAGGATTATTGAAAACGGAGGACAATTATTTCAATATTACAAACAAGATACAAACTGCAAATTTTTATGTCTTTATACATCTTGCGTTCAAATTGGTAAAATCGAAAAAATTCATGATCTAATTCAAACATTTGATACTGACGAAGATAAAGCAAAACAAAAAAAAATTGATAAGCCCATAACGTACGGATTGGCAAAAAATGTAGAAGATTTTCTTGAGGTGTGGAAGACTAAATCGAATAAAACATTTCTTCAAACGGGTATTTTCGAAGACGATGTTGAACCTTATAACCCCGGTTATGTTCCGCTTCGTATCAAAGATCTGAAAGAATTTACTTTGGAAGATGCAAAAAAAGAGTATAACGAATTTGAAGAAATACTCAGACACAATAATATTTCCGATAGAAGCAATGCTTTCAATCGTTTTATTTCATTGGTTTTGGCTAAAATCAAGGACGAAGAAAAGGGAAAGGAGGCCATTGCAGAATTTCAGGTAAAAGAAGGTATTGATGATGCAGAAAGTTTGATTGAGCGTTTACAGACTCTTTATACCTTGGCTATGCAAGGATACCTGAACGAAAATGTTATTAACCACACCTTCCATGATATTGAAAAAATTATCAGTTATTTTCCACGGCAAACTTCTAAGGAAGATTTGAAGCGTATTTACAGGGAATTGAAATTTTACACTAACAACGAATTTTCGTTTAAAGAAATTTACAATCAGGAACTTTTTGAACAAAATGCTAAAGTGGTTTTTGAGATAGTAAAACGACTTCAGCCTCTTCGTTTCAGATATACATCAAAAGCTCAATTTCTTGGCGATTTTTTTGAAGATATGCTGGAAAGCGGATTTAAACAAAGCGAAGGCCAGTTTTTCACCCCTACGCCTATCGCTAAGTTTATTGTTTCCGCAATACCGTTAAGAGAAATAATCGAAGAAAAAATTAAACATAAAGAAATAAGAATCCTACCCAGTGTAATTGACTACGCTTGCGGAAGCGGTCACTTTATTACCGAATCTATAGAAGAAATACAAAATATAATTATAACTTTTGACGATAACGCACATGATGACTTACCGGGTTACAAACAATCTACCCGGTGGGCCGGCGATTTTATTTGCGGAATTGAAAAAGATTACCGCCTGGCCCGCACAAGTCAGGTCGCTTGTTTTATGCACGGTGACGGGGATGCTAAAATTATTTATGGCGATGGTTTGGAAGACCATACCTATCGCTTTCCAGATGCTGTCAAACGAGGGGATAAATTGCTCGGTTTTGATGTATTAGTTGCCAATCCGCCTTACAGTATTAAAGAATTTTATAGACATTTAAGCTTTGAAAAACTTCCTGACTACGAGATATTAAAAGAGTTTGAGGATAAAAACAGTAAAGAAATTGAAGCATTGTTCGTAGAGCGAACCAAGCAATTATTAAAAGTTGGAGGTTATGCAGGTATATTTTTGCCAAGCACTATTCTTAATAGTACTGGCATTTATACTAAAGCAAGAGAAATTATTCTGAAATATTTTGAAATTAAAGGTATTGTCGAATTTGGCAGCAATACTTTCAGCGCTACAAGCACTAATACTATTGTTCTGTTTATGCGAAGACGAAGCGATGATTTTTCAAAAAATTGTAGATACATAGCCGAAGATTTTATCCTTGGAATTGACTTTGAAAGACAGTCGGATTTTTTAGACAGTTATACACTTTACAAACATTATACCGCATTGATTGGAATTAATCACGATGATTATGTTTCACTCACAAAACGAAATCCATCAAAAGAATTGACAGAAACAGAATTTTATATGTACTATTACAAAGCATGGGAAAATCTTGCTGAAACAAAACGAGTCAGGCAGCAGATTGAAAAATTGAAAGAAGAAAAGAAAAAATTTCATAAATCGGATAATAAGGAAGTTGAAAAGAAAAAACAAAATGAACAAAAAATCGAAACGCTTGAAAAATCTCTGGTAAATGACTGGTTTGATTTTATTCTTGAAACAGAATGTGAAAAGTTTGAATATTTTTTAATGTCCCATCGGCAGGTTGATGACATAAACGAAATATTCTGGGAAGAACAAGAACTGGAAGATGGCAGTATTAAAAAAATAAAGCATTTACGCAAACGATTTATTCCGCAACAAACACTAATAGTAAAATCGGGAAAAGACAATGAAACACAAAAATCATTCCTCGGATACACTTTCAGCGACCGCAGGGGTTACAAGGGTTTGGATATGAAAAAAAATGCAAACGGAAAAGAAATAACGAAACTTTACGACAAAGAAAACCTGCGTAATCCTGAAAAAGTCAACACATATATTTATAAAGCGTTCAGGGAAGAAGCGATAACAGAAATAGATGAAAATCTAAAAGAGCATATTGCCCTTTTAAATCTTGTTGACACTTTTGACTTTGAAAGGGTGGTGTTTGAAAAGCAAATAAATACGATGAAGGCAAAGAAAACGGAATTTCAGAGCAAGTTTGAATTACAAACATTGGGCAGTTTGGTAGATTTTCAAAGCGGTCTTTGGATTGGTAAAAAACCTCCATTCAAAATGATAAAGGTCATAAGGAATACAAACTTTAAGTTAAACAATGGGAAACTGGATTTAACTAATGTAGCAGAAATTAAGGTTGAGGAAAAACAGTTTGATACCAGATTGCTTGAATATGGTGATATCATTTTGGAAAAATCAGGAGGCAGCGATACACAAGCCATTGGTCGGGTTGTATTGTTTGAGGAAAAAAGCGGAGAGTATTCATTCAGCAATTTTTGTTCAAGAATAAGAGTAAAAGATAAGAATAAAATTAATCCTGTATTTCTTTGGGCAGTATTGCATAAGTTTTATTTAGAAGGCGGAACAGAAGCATTACAAAACGGGATACGGCTTTTAAATATTGACTTTGATGGTTACAAGAACATTAAAATTCCTGTTCCTCCTAAAGATATTCAGGATAAAATTGTAAAAGAAATTGAACAGGTTGAGAAAGAAGAAAACAATGCTCTAACACAAAAACAAAAAGCTATCTCAAAAATTGAAACAAGTATTCGCTCAATAACCCACCAAGATGCCATTGGTAATATTTCAAAGCTTCGTTCAGAAAAAGTTGAACCTCAAACTTTGAAAGATAAAACAGGAAATTATATCGGTTTAGAACACATTGATAGTAATACAGGAAAACTTATCGCTAATTGGCAACCAACAATTAATTTAACTATTAAAAGTACAAAAAATAAGTTTTACAAAGGCGATTTACTTTACGGGAAACTCAGACCATACTTGAATAAGGTTTGGATTGCAGAATTTGATGGTTATTGTTCTACTGATATTTTGGTTTTGCTAACAGAATGTCCCTTAGTTCTTAAAAGGATTTTATTAAGCGAAGATTTTGTAAAACGTACAACATCATTAATGAAAGGAATGAGTTTACCACGACTTGAAGTAAAGCAATTCAAAGAAATGAAAATTCAGTATCCCACTCAAAATGAGATAAAAGAAATGGAAAAAAGTTTTGCACAACTTGACAATGAAATTTATACAGCAGAAGAAACTTTGACTAAAGCAGTAGAAAGGAAAATGGAAATCCTAAAAACGAATTTACAATATTAACAAGTGAATGAAAAAACCCCGATTAAAATTCTGGCAAATCTGGAACATGAGCTTTGGCTTTCTGGGCATTCAGTTTGGTTTTGCCTTGCAGAATGCTAATGTAAGCAGGATATTTCAAACTCTTGGCGCCGATATTGACCGTATTCCTGTATTATGGCTGGCAGCTCCGATTACAGGATTAATCATACAACCTATCATCGGCCATCTAAGCGATAATACATGGGGTTGGCTTGGCCGCCGGCGTCCTTACTTTCTTGTTGGAGCTTTGCTCGCTTCCGCCGCTTTGCTCGTTATGCCTAATTCCCCTGCACTTTGGGTCGCAGCTGGTATGTTGTGGATAATGGATGCTTCAATCAATATCTCGATGGAACCTTTCAGAGCTTTTGTCGGCGATAATTTACCCCCCGAACAACGTACAACCGGCTTCGCAATGCAAAGCTTCTTTATCGGCACAGGCGCTGTAATCGCTTCCGCATTGCCTTATATTCTGACTAACTGGTTTGG
>JACQWN010000133.1 GCA_016209245.1 Bacteroidia bacterium | reverse complement strand
ATTACATAGTTATTAACTAAAAAGGCATTTTAGGTTTAGGTGTCAAAGTCAGGAGAGGGGGAATTTGCCGGCTGGGCTTTATTTGTTCAGGTTGAAAGAAGTCCATTCCATAGAAATTTCTGGTAAGTTTGTAATAGGTAAGTAGCTATGAATTAATATTATATTCCTTAATTTTCCTGTAAAGCGTACGTTCGGAAATTCCCAATTCTTTAGCTGCATATTTTCTTTTACCTGCATATTTTTCCAGTGCCTTTTTTATAAGCTCGATTTCTTTTTCTTGAAGCGATAAAGATTCTTCAATTATCTCCTGAGTGTCCTGGATATTTACATTTGTTTTTATCGGTTGTGGTTGAAATTCGTAAGTTTTATCCTCTTGCTTTTCAATAAATGGTTTAGAGTCGCTATATAATTTCTGTATTAATTGTGTTTTATCTTCCTGCTGAATATTGACTGCAGGTTCGTTTTGCAAAATTTCAAGGACGATTTTTTTCAGTTCCGCCATATCTTTTTTCATATCAAAAAGAACTTTATATAAAAGTTCCCGTTCTGATGAAAACATTTTTTCTTCTCCGGCTTTATAAATTGCAGGTAATTTTACCATGTCATAATCGGGCAGGTATTTTTTAATAACTTCTGAGCTTATATTCCTTTCTTTTTCGATAATGCTAATTTGTTCGGTAATATTTTTTAATTGACGGACATTTCCATTCCATCTGTAGTTTAAAAGTACTTGCTGGGCTTCTGGAGCGAGCATTATTGAAGGCATGCGGTATCGTTCGGCAAAATCTTTTGCAAATTTTCTGAACAAAAGCGATATATCTTCACCGCGTTCTCTTAATGGAGGAATATTAATAGGCACTGTATTGAGCCGGTAATATAAATCTTCTCTGAACCGGTTTTCCTGAACCGCTTCGATAATATTAATATTAGTAGCTGCAACGACACGGACATTTGTTTTTAGAACTTTTGAAGAACCGACTTTAATAAATTCACCCGATTCAAGCACTCTTAAAAGTCTAACCTGAGTAGAAAGGGGCAGTTCGGCAATTTCATCAAGAAAAACTGTGCCGCCATCGGCTTCTTCGAAATATCCTTTACGCTTTTCATGTGCGCCGGTAAAAGCTCCTTTTTCGTGGCCAAAAAGTTCGGAATCAATAGTGCCTTCAGGAATAGCACCGCAATTAACAGCTATATACTGTCCATGTTTACGGGCGCTAAAAGAATGAATTATTTTAGGAAAAACTTCCTTCCCTGTACCGCTTTCACCTGCTATTAATACCGCTAAATCAGTAGAAGCTACCTGCAGGGCGATTTCAATCGCCCTGTTAAGTTTTGCTGAATTTCCGATAATTCCAAATCTTTGCTTAACTGATTGAATATCCATTACGATTTAGGATTTAATATTCATATAATATGATAATTATAAAAATAAAAAGGACATCTGTTTATAAGCAAATGTCCTTTTTACTACAATACCCTTAATTTTTATACAATGACCGTTACATCATTGAAAGTAAGTCTTAATGTATAGACGCAAATTTTGTAAAAAGGTTGCTTATCATTTAATAAGTCAATTAAGAGTTATACATAAAACGGGGTAAATTTCCGCATCTTGTTCCGATTTATTTGGTATGATAGACGCCCAATTTGGGCGTCTGTACATTCCGTTTGTTTCATATATCGGTATAAAATAGTGTGGAAATTTATCCCTTTCACATTATAAATAATATTACAGTTTCTTTTTGATTGAAATTTCATGATATGCTTCGATAATGTCGCCGATTTTTATATCATTAAATTTTTCGATACCTAGTCCACATTCAAGACCGGAAAGAACTTCCCGGACCTCATCCTTGAAACGTTTCAGTGAGAAAATCAGGCCTGAATAAATTACTATTCCATCGCGAATAAGCCGGATCTTTGCATTTTTAGTTATTTTTCCATCAGTAACAAAACAACCTGCAATGGTTCCTACTTTAGTAATTTTGAAAGTATTTTTGACTTCGAGGGTAGCCAGTATTTCTTCTTTTATTTCAGGTGAAAGCATTCCTTCCATAGCATCTTTAAGCTCATTAATAGCATCATAAATAATAGAATAGAGTCGTATGTCAATTTCTTCTCTTTCGGCGAGCTTTCTGGCGTTTATGGAAGGCCTTACCTGGAATCCTACGATTATAGCATTTGAAGCGGTAGCAAGCATTACATCCGATTCGGATATTTGACCGATAGCTTTATGAATAATATTGACCTGAAGCTCAGGTGTAGAAAGCTTAATCAGGGCATCTGACAGGGCTTCAATAGAGCCGTCGGCATCTCCTTTGACGATAATGGCTAATTCTTTGAAGCTGCCGATTGCTATACGGCGTCCTATTTCTTCGAGTGTGATGTGCTTTTTGGTTCGTAAGCCTTGTTCTCTAAGCAATTGTTCGCGTTTAGTAGCGATTTCACGGGCTTCTTTATCGTTATCCATAGCATAGAACTGGTCGCCGGCTTGCGGCGCTCCATTCAAGCCAATTATTTGTACTGGAGTTGATGGTGTAGCTTGAATTATTTTCTGATTCCTTTCATTATACATTGCCTTGATATGTCCTGTATAGCTACCGGCCAGGACAATATCCCCGATTTTTAAGGTACCGCCCTGAACCATAATAGTTGAAACATATCCTTTACCTTTATCAAGCATTGATTCAATTACAGTACCCAGCGCTCTTTTATCCGGATTAGCTTTTAATTGTTTTGAGTCAGCTTCAAGCAGAACTTTCTCTAATAACAAATCAATATTGATGCCTTGCTTTGCCGAAATTTCCTGAGATTTGTATTTCCCGCCCCATTCATCAATAAGAATATTCATTGTAGCCAGCTCTTCTTTAATCCGTTGAGTATTAGCAGTCGGTTTATCAATTTTATTAATTGCAAAAATAATTGGTACCCCGGCGGCTTGTGCATGATTTATTGCTTCAACAGTTTGAGGCATTATCCCATCATCGGCTGCAACAACAACTATAACTATATCGGTAATTTGCGCCCCTCTTGCACGCATCGCAGTAAATGCTTCATGGCCGGGTGTATCAAGAAATGTTATTTGCCTTCCATTATTTAAAACAACACTATAGGCGCCAATATGTTGTGTAATACCTCCGGCTTCGCCTGCAACAACATTTGTATTCCGTATATAATCGAGCAATTTAGTTTTACCATGGTCAACATGTCCCATGACTGTTACAATCGGGGGGCGTAACACTAAATCTTCAATTTTATCCTCTTCAATTTTTATAAGGTCATGCAATTCAAAGCTAACGAATTCAACTTCAAATCCAAATTCACTGGCAATCAGTGAAATAATCTCGGCGTCAAGCCGTTGATTAATTGACACAAGCAAATCAAGATTCATGCATTGGCTTATCACCTCATTAACCTCGACATTCATAAAGGAGGCCAATTCATTCACTGTCAGAAATTTCTTTTCTGTATTTAGCTCCTTTTGATTTAGCTTTTGTGGTTATTCGTGCATATGTATCTTTTATTTGACGGTCTACTTCTTGGTTACTGATTTCAACTTTAAAATGTCTTTTTTTGTGTTTTTGAATTTTTTTAACACCTTTATTCTCTTTATCTTCCAGATCCCATGCCTCAGTAAACTTCAATTTTTCCTTTTTAATTCTCTTCCGTTTCTTTTTCTTTTTCTTAGGCCTGTCTTTATCCAAATCCAAAGACTCATATTTTTTTCTGTCTTCGAATGACGATAAATCTATTTTTCCAACAACTGTCGGACCACTCAATTTTTCAACTTCTGTCTTTAGAAAATCTTTTTCAGGTATTTTTATATCTTTCTGTATTTTTTCTATAATTTCTGTTTGCACCGGATCTTCTTTCTTTTCAGTTTTTCCCTTTTTAATCTTTTCAATTTTCTCTTTTCCTGATTTTAACGCCTTTTTTTCTTTTTCCTTAATTTTTCTTTCTTCTTCTTTTTCCTTTTTAGATTTTTTAGGTGGCCGTGTAAGCTGATTCAATGAGTCAAGGTCAATTTTTCCAATAACCTTTATATCTTCCGGCTTAGGGGGTTCTGTTTTAATATATTGAGGTTGTTCAACAGTTTTCTGACTCTCAATTGTTTTTTTTGTTTTTTCAATTACCTCCGGCTTATCAGGTTCGGGTTTTTTCTTAATTTTTGTGAGTTTGACATATTGTTCAGAAACGTTTTCTTTATCATCAGCGGGTTTTTCAATAATTATGGTTTCTTTTTCTTCGGTTTGTGGAGCTTCTTTTTTTCTTGTCTTTTTTCCAAGAGTTTCAACAGGTATTTTCCCAACGACTTTTAGTTCAATTTTATCTTCTTTAGGTTCTGCAATTTTTGTTTTTATATCCTGATGGCTGCGAATGTCTTTAATTAGTATTTCTTCATCAGGTTCTTCAATTTCTTCTTCTTCTTTAAAATCATCAACAGAAATCGTTTCTTTTTTCATTTTACTGACTTTCAGACCAAGTTCTTTAGATTCCTTTTTAATAGAAAGGTCAGTACTATATTCTTCAATCAATAATTCATATGCTTGGTCAGAAATCTTACTGTTAAGATTAGAATCGATAGCAAACCCCTTTTTATTCAGGAATTCAACTATAGTCGCTATTCCAACATTAAACTCCTTTGCGAGCTTGCCAAGACGCCGCGTTTTGCTGCTCTCTGCTATATCCATAATTTCTAAAAATTATTCGAATTCAGATTTAATAATATTAACTACTTCTTTGATTGTTTCTTCTTCAAGGTCAGTGCGTTTGACAAGATCTTCAACAGAAAGATCCAAGACGCTTTTTGCAGTATCACAGCCAATAGATTTAAGCTCGTCAATAATCCAGCTATCAATTTCATCTGCAAATTCTTCAATATCAATATCTTCATCTTCTTCATCCAGCTCTCTGTAAACATCTATTTCAAACCCGGTAAGCTGGCTGGCCAATTTTATATTTAACCCCCCTTTACCGATTGCTAATGATACCTGGTCGGGTCTAAGATAAACTTCGGCTTTTTTAATATCTTCATGTATTTTTATTGTAGAAACCTTAGCCGGATTTATTGAACGTGCAATATATAATTGAATATTGTTTGAATAATTGATTACATCAATATTTTCGTTTCTCAATTCTCTTACTATTCCATGAATACGAGAGCCTTTCATGCCGACACATGCGCCTACCGGGTCAATTCTTTCATCATACGATTCAACTGCGATTTTGGCACGTTCACCGGGGATACGAACAATTTTTTTAATAGTAATAAGCCCGTCAAAAATCTCGGGAACTTCCAATTCAAATAATCTTTCCAGGAAGATAGGAGATGTTCTCGACAAAATAATCAAAGGGCTGTTATTTTTCATTTCTACTTTAATTACCACAGCTCTAAGCGTATCTCCTTTCCTGAAGTGGTCAATTGGTATTTGTTCAGTTTTGGGAAGAATTAATTCATTTCCTTCATCATCAAGAACAAGAATTTCGCGTTTCCATACCTGGTAAACTTCCCCTGTAACTATTTCACCGATCCTGTCCTTGTATTTTATATAAACGTTATCCTTCTCAAGGTCAAGTATTCTTGATGTAAGCGATTGCCGTACTGAAAGAATTGCTCTTCGTCCGATATCTGAAAGTTTAACTTCGTCGGTAAATTCTTCTCCAATTTCATTATCAGCGCCTACTTTCTGAACATCTGATAACGAAATTTGAGTATTTTTATCTGTAAGTTCATCGTCGGCGACTACTACTCTGTTACGAAGTATTTCAAAATCGCCTTTATCTAAATTTATAATAATATCAAAATTATCGGCAGAACCGAATTTCTTTATGAGCATGCTTCTGAAAACATCTTCAAGCACATTCATCATTGTGACCCTGTCAATATTTTTAAGTTCTTTGAACTCCGAAAATGTGTCAATAAGATTTAAATTTTCCATTATAAATTATTTTTATTATTTAAATAATATGACAGCTTTTGCCTGTTGAATATTGTTAAACTCAATAAAATATCTTTCTGCAAACGATTTGTTAACTAATTGTTTTATAGTTCGGTTATGTGATACAGTGAGCAGTTCGACTTGCTCACTGTGGCGCCTGTCGAACCGCTCACTACAAGTTTTTTTACTTTTTTCATTATATTCCAAAACAATCCCGGTATTATTAACTTCCAACAGAATCCCTTGTTTCTTGTCGCCGTTTATAGTTTTGATTTCAATGTTTTTGCCAATATTTTTAATATATTGTTCTTTGACTTTAAATGGCTTGTCAAGACCAGGAGATGAAACAAATAATTCATAATTTTCAATATCTCTGTTGAGAAGTGATTTGATTTTTTTATTTATGAATGCACATTCTTCTATTGAAATACCTTTATGATTATCAATAAATATCATTATCTTGTTACCGGGCTTAATAATAATATCTACGATAAAAAATCCAAGCTCAATGGCAAAACTGTTAATCACCTGATATACAATATCTTTATTAATCATAGTATTACAAAATAGTAACAAAATAGGGGACACTTGTCCCCTATTTCTACCCTCGTAAACGCTGCAAAAATATAAATTTATCGGGAAATTACAAAATACTTAAAATTTATTTTTTGGTAACTATTTAGGTCAATATTATTTCATACGTATATTATCCCACCGAAGTACGAATTTATTACGAACTTACGAATTACGAATTTGCCAACCGCGAATTCTTTCGTAATTCGTAAATTCGTATTTTTTTCGTACTTCGGTGAAATAATAACGTTTATACCTAAATAGATACCTTATTTTGTATTAAAAAATATGCTCAAAGGTTGTAGTTCGGGTTCTGCCTTTTCCCGTTTTCTTTATTAATTCACCATTTTTATAAAGCGATTCCAGTTCAATTTCTCCGGTTTCCGACCAGAAAATTTCATTTCCGTCTTTAAAACCATTATTAAATTCGGTTTCTTCCTCTTTTTGGCCATTTGAGTACCATGATGTCCATATCCCTGTCGGCTTTCCATTTTTTAATTCCCCTTTTGTACGTATTTGTCCGTTTTCGTACCAAACAATCCACTTACCTTCTTTTAAACCATTCTTATATGTATTTTGTTGTTTTTTTTGGCCATTCTCATACCATTGAATAAATATGCCATGTTCTTTGTTGTCAATAAAATTACCTTTTATATTTATTTGTCCGTTTTCGTACCAAACCTTTCTAATGCCTGTTTGATTTCCGCCTTTATATTTTTCTTCAAAATATTTCTGCCCGTTCTCATAATATACATTGTAAGTGCCTTGTTTTTTCCCGTCAATATAAGTTTCATTTGAACTAATATTTCCGTTTTCATACCAACCTGACCATTCACCATCTTCAAGCCCATTTTTATACTTTATTTTATAATAAATTTTTCCATTCTCGTGCCACCCTGTCCATTCACCCTGTTTTTTCCCCGCAACAAAATAACCTTCATTACATTTTTGTCCATTTTTGTACCATGTTTCGATTTTTCCATCCATTAAGCCATCTTTATATGCTTCTAATGCTTTAAGTTGATTATTAGGATACCAGAATTTCCATATACTATCTTTTTTGCCATTTTTATAATCCCCTTCATAGAGCTTCTGATTTGTACCGGAATATTTAACACATCGCCCGGTATATGGAATACTATCATTTTTAAAATATATTATTCCGTTTTTGTTTTCGAGGACTTCAAAACCGACTTCCTGGCTAAATACAAATGGACAGTACAGAAAAATAAAAATTAGTTGTTTTAATGCTATTTTCAAATCTTTCATTATACTTTTTTAATCTGATTGTTTTATTCATTGTTTTAATTTTGCAAGTGTAAAAGTAATGAATTTAATATTATATTTGAAAAATTTTGATAAAAAATATGTTCACATTT
>JACQWN010000132.1 GCA_016209245.1 Bacteroidia bacterium | reverse complement strand
AGTAAATGAATAAATTTTCCACTATGAAAAAGCAAGGTATTATTTTGTTTATCTTAATTTCAGGATATTTGATACCTTCTTCGGGACAGGGGCTCAACGGCATTTATAACATAAATGGCACAGGTTCATACCCCACTTTTACAAGCGCTGTTGACAGCCTGATTACTTATGGCGTTAGCGGACCTGTAGTATTTATTGTAAAAGAAGGTATTTAATTCCGACTATGTAATGGTCGTTTATAATACAGCAAAAATGGATAACGGACCAAATACTTCGGCAGCTTTTCATTGTGGCTATGAAAATGATCATATCATATCCAGAAATAATATATTTGCAAATATTGGTACTGGCAGAGCCATTCTTTTACGAAACAGCAATCTTGATTCAGATTACAATCTTTTGTTTTCAAATGGTGCATATATTGTGGAGGTAAATACCGGAGTAGCAGAATATATCCCAAGTTTTTTCGAATGGCAAGCTTTCTCCGGCGACGATATGCATTCAATAAATATTGAACCTGAGTTTGTTTCGGTCGAAGATCTTCATACCTTTCATAACGAACTTGATGGTTTGGCAACACCATTATTTGCTTTTGCTGATGACATTGACAACGAACAACGCCATCCTCTGTTCCCCGACATCGACGCCGATGAATTTGCGATTATTCCGGAAATTATAATCTCAGAAGATACAATTATCGGATGTGGCGCCCCTGTTCAGTTGAATGCCACAGTTAATTTCAATAATCCTGTTTTTCAATGGACGCCTTCCTCGGGACTTTCTAATCCTTCAATCGGCAATCCAATCGCTAATCCTGATGTAACAACAACATACATAGTAAATGTATCAAATAATCTTTACTCAATATCCGGCGATGTAACCGTTTATATACAGAATATTTCCGATTTCAGTTACCAGGTTTCAGATTATACGGTAAATCTGAATATGGAGGATAATTTATGTGCCTCCAGCGAATATTTATGGAGTTTTGGCAACGGTATGACAATAGATCAAATACAAAATCCGATTTTTACTTATTCTTCTCCAGGAATATACACTATTTGCCTTCAATGCGGGTCTGGGATTGGATGTTCCTCGTGTGCGCAAATTAATATTATTTGTGACCCGTCAAAAAAAATTTTTGTTTCACCGAAAAATTATCAGCGGCAAGATATAGAAAATATAATCCTGTGGGAAAATATGAAATATCAAATTCGGAACATTTTTCTCCTTCTATAATGTAACGATTCCAGATCTGCCGGCCAGAAGTATCATATATATATAGTCTATAGCTCGAAGTAAACGACAATCCTGTTGTTATATATAACATTTCAGATTTAGAATCTAGTGTTACTGAAATCCGTTCCGGGAAGGCAAATATCGCTGTTGATACAGTTGAACCGGTATCCAAAGATGGAATAGTTATCACAACGCATTTCTCGCATCCTGAAGCCAGAGTGCCGCAATTTAAACAAACAGTATAAGCTCCGGGCAATGAATATATTATTGGGGGATTTTGAACAGTCGTTGACGTTATCCCATTGCCGAAATCCCACATGAAGCCGTTTTCAGCACAAAGATTGCTTGCCATAGTAAAATTAGCGGACATTCCATTGGTCGAATAGCTGAAATGTGATATGTTTTCAACTATAATCACTACGCTGTCGGTAACGGAATACAGAGGGTTGGTCGCACTTACAGTGAATGTAGTTGTTTCAGTTGGAATTGCTACAGGATTGCTGATATTTGGATTATCAAGGCATTCCCCATGAGTCCATTGAAATATAGCATTGGGAAAATTTACGAAAAAAAATAGATGTAAACTTTCACCACAGATTATTGATGTATCGCTTGATATTAAAATTTCAGGTGTAATAGCAAATTCATCGGCGCCAATATCAGGGTAAAGTTCATGCCTTGGCTCTCCGTCTATATCGTTTTCGATTTCGGATACTGGAATCCCTCTGCCATCCAGTTCAATCTGATTTGTATGAAAATCATTATCAGAGAAAAAAACCGGGGCAATATTTAGCGAATTAAATTCCTGATTCAAATATGCTTGCCACTGATAAAATGTTTGATAATTTATATAGCCTCCAAGATCGGAAGCGCATATATAATTACCTGTAGAATATAATAAGTTGTAATCTGAAATTAACGAATCAAGCTCTGTGCGTAAGAGAACGGAATAACCGGCTCCAAAGCAGGAGAAAATATTATTGACAGTAATGATATGGCTGTTTTGGTATCCGCAATAATATGCGGCAATATAATTTGTACTTCCATGCAAATAAACACTATTATAATAATTTTTAATGTATGACGACCAGTGATGAATAATTCCGGATCCATGGCTGGTTTTAACAAAATTATTTGCAATGATTGCTTCCTCGCCGGGTGTGGAATGACTGTGTATAACACGTATGCTTCCTTCAAGAGTGATATTCCCAATGATTTTAAAACCATTATCGCAGTTGATGAGATGAATATTTTGAATTGCATCAGGATTGTTGAGAGAATTTGAAAGCACTTGTGGAGCATCTTGATTTTCAAGCCAGATACCGGTATAATGCTGGTCAATAAAAATATTATTCTGTATTATTGTGCCGGTTTCCAGCGATGCGGTATTTTCGCCAATTGAATAAATACCAAAAGAGCCATTCCTGATGCGGCTAATTTGAATAATATTGCCATTATTATTACCACCTGATGAATATAATACGGACAGATTCTCAGAGGTAGAAATTGTAGCCTGACCTTCCATAACGCAGTTGGAAATAAGATTACTGTCTGCTTCATTTGAAAATTCAAAGGCATGTCCGTCCGGATTTTTTATTGTTAACCATAAAAATCGGATATGATCTGCACCATCAAGCGACACTGTATAATTTCCGTTAAAAACCAGAGTAACCAAAGTGCTATCGTGTTCTTTGGGTATAAAGGTGATTGTATTTATTGCTGATGCGCCTGAAATAGGAGAAATAACAATTTGTTCGGTGTAAATGCCATCAAAAACGATAAATTCTACAGGTCCGCTGACTCCATATAAGATAAGACTGTCAACAGCGCTTGAAAAAGTCGGATAAGAACCGGAAGGGTTTATATTGTAAATACCGTTAAGCCATTGTCCCGTAACATTGAAATATGAATATAACAATAAGATGATTATATAAACAAAATATCGTTTCAAAATTATTTAATCTATAAATCGCTCCCGGTTAAGTCGAGTGCAAATACGGTTATATTATATTATTACTTTGAAAATCTGTGTAATCTGTGGCTTTCTTTGTTTGCAGCTTTAGCTGCGCTATGTATTACTTTGTTTTCACTGAATGCGGTAATTCTGGCTTCAAACCATCGTATCCCCTTGGGCGATGATATGTCATACTCAATGGTTTGCACTTCGTTGGTAATTATTGCATGCTTGATTTTTTCGAGCATTTCGTCGAGCTTGGCGCCGCTGAAAAAATCATTGCATTTTTTTCCTATAACATCACTGTCAGGTACGCTTAAGCCCGATTTTTTATCAGAACGGTAGTCTAAATAATTGCCATCTTTATCCACAACAAAAATAAGGTCGGGAATCGCCTCAAGCAGTACCTTGTTAGTCTGTTCGCTCTCTTTTAATGATTGTTCAACCAGCTCTTTTCCTAACTCCGCTTTCATTTCTTTGGTAATATCAACTATATAGCCCAAAAGAGTTTTGATATTACCTTGCTTATCCCATAAAATTGATGTAGAATCTTTCACCCATATAACACCGCTATCTTTTCGTACAAGGCGGTAATTCGAGAAATCAATATGATTTTTTCCTTTGTCAAATGCTTGTTTTCTTTCATTATCATGCATTTCATAATCATCTTTGTGTATCAACGTTGTAAAATCAATCGCTCCCGAATAAAACTCCTGGGCGGAATAACCCAGCACTTCCCCAACATTCTCAGAAACATATTCAACATTGGTAAATTTGAAAGCGTCAACTCTGAAAACAACTACATTGCCTTTAATAAACATGCTTCTTTCTTCAAGCAAAGCTTCATTAGCGGCTTTGAGTTCCTGCTCGGCTTTTTTCCTGTCGGTTATATCGGTAATAGAGCCGGCAAAACGACAGGGCTTTCCTCCTTCGCCTCTTAATACAATGCCTCTCTCCATTATCCAATGATATTCGCCGCTTTTATGCCTGATCCTGTACTCATTAAAATAATTTTTTGTTTCACCTTTTATATATTTCTGCAGATTTTCTCTTACACTTGATATATCATCGGGATGTATAAGCTTTTCTTTTACATCCTGCCGTGAAATATACTCATCAATATCATAACCCAATACCACTTTCCATCGCGGCGATACATAAAGTTGGTTATTTACCATATCCCAGTCCCATAAACCGTCATTTCCCCCGCTGGCAATCAGCGAATACCGCTCTTCACTTTTCTTTAATGCCGCCAAATTTTCCTCCTGCTCGGTAACATCAAGCGTCCAGTACAAAATCCGTTTTGTCTCACCTACTTCGTCCTTTATTGGATCCAAATGTACCTCTTCCCAATATACCTCGCCTTCATAATTAAGTTTTATTTTAAAAGTTCCATGCTTTCCTTCCTTTGCCGCTTCAAATTTCTTTTTAAATTCTTCAACGCCGATTTCCGGAGAAATAAAGTCAAGCAAACTATCACCCCTTGCCAGATTCCGTTTAAATTCTTTTTTAATTATCTCGAAAGCGGCTTTATTAAACGTAACAACTTTACAATCGCTATCAACAAGGAAAAAGCGTTGAATACTGCTATCAAACAAAGGTTTTAATTCTGCATGAGTTTCGGCCAGCTCTTTTTCTGCAAGCTTTTTATCAGTAATATCTAAAAATGAAATGCAACATCTGTTAATATCATCATCCGATTCATCTGTCACAGGATAAATATTTATCCGGAAAAAATATTGTTTATCGTGCAAGACAATTGCTCTATCGAGAAAATGTGAAATCCCGTCAAAAGTATTCTCAAATAAATTTGTAAATTCATCCCTGTCGAAAAATGAAAGAATATCGGATAAATGATCTCCGGAAACCATTTCTTTTAAAAAAAACTTCCTCGAATATTGTTTGGCAAGCTTGTTTAAATCAACAATATTAAAATCGGAATCAATAATAAAAATAGCTTCGGTGCTTCCGTTGAAAACAGCATTAAAATTAACCTTGGAAAACAGGAATTCCTCACTTTTAGTTTGCTGCTCTGTAATATCTCTGATAACACAAACTATTCCGGATGGCTGATTCCCTTGATTTTTTATAACCGAAAATGATAATTCAAGATATTTTTCAGAATTTGTCTTCTTATCAATAATTTTAAAATTCTCTTCATAGAGCTGAGCTTTCAACGTACTTTCAATTGCTTTTGCATGAAATTCCTTATCATCAGTATTAATGAAAAACTTGCTGATTTTTTTTCCAACAGCTTCTTTCTGTGAAATCCCGAATATCATCTCAGCACCGCGGTTCCATGATGTGACTATTCCATTTAGATTTAATGTTGATATTCCAATATTAACATTGTTTATAATATTATTTTGGATATCCAGTACTTTCTTTACCTCAATGTTCTCGGTAAAATCGCAAATAACCAATTGAATAGCTCTTTCATTTTTAAATTCAACAAGCGAACCGGCCAGACTTACCGAATGGAGCTTGCCGTTTAATGCCAAAATTTCAAATGGAGAATATTCAATTTTGTCATTTTTTCCGTATAATAAATCATTAAATTCCTGCTGAATAACTTTATGAAAATCACTTGGAATAAAACTAATAAATGATTTTTCAATTACATCTTCAATATATATTGTTCCGAATAATTTTAAGCCGGCTAAACTTACATATTCAATGACTCCGTTGACTATCAGCAAAATTGCGTTTGACGATACATCCAATAAAGTGCGGTAGCGCCGTTCTCTTATCCGCAATTCTTTATCAAATTGATGTTTGACGCAGGCAAGCTCAATGTTAATCCCAAGCTCCGTTTTATCAATCGGCTTTATCAGATAACCATACGATTTTGTATATGAAGCCCTTTTTACTGTTTCCTTTTGCGTATCTCCCGTAATATAGATTACAGGAATATCATATTTTTCCTGAATAATTTCAGTGGCTTTAATTCCGTCTGTCTCGCCAGGTAAATGAATATCCATAAGGATTACATCGGGCAGTTTTTCATCACACTTCTCTATCGCTTTTTCAGCATTAGTGTAAAAACCAATCAGATCGTGACCCAATTCCTTAAGGAACATCGAAAATACTGTAGCCAGCATTTTATCATCTTCTACGACCAAAACTTTTCTCGATTTCATTTAATTCTACTTTTCGGTAAGTATAATTCATGCAAACTTACATAAAAAATAATATTTATCAATTGTAGTCTTTGCTAAAAATCCTTTTCTTCATCATATTTAATTAAATATGTATTGATAGCAATATTATTTATTTTTTCAGCTTTTTCAATTATTTCGTCAGGATATTTAATCTTATCCGGTGCGAAAACCAGATAATAACCTTGTTTTATTCCCAGGCTTTTGCAATAATATGCAAGTTGGGTTTTACCGGTTTCAAATTGACCGGGGCTATAATACTTTTTGGTCTCGAACAGATATTCAATGCCATGAATATTTATAATTAAATCGCTTTTACCAAGACCTGTATCGGCTTCACGGTAAATTTTACCTTTTGCTTCCTCGATAAATGCCTGAATATATGTTTCAAAGCTATATATCAGGGCCGCTTCTTTAATTGACTTAAAATTTCCGTTTTCGTCCTTTTCCATGAACGGACGGAAACTACGCCGTTTTACATATTCTTTATATCCGACAATTAATTTATTAGCATTTAACAGTCCGTTTTTATCAAAATACCGGTCTACAACTAATGTCTGAACGACTTCGCCTTTCTCGCCATTAGAATAAGGATAAAATGCTTTGTACAACCGCTTTTTGTAAAGAGGTACCCAAAACCCGATATTTTTCTCCGAATTTTCTTTTATTAAACCGTTAACATGAAGAAATCTAATCTCTTCCCTGTCAATATCAAAAGGTTCTTGCGTTTCACGGAAAAGTAACCTTTCTACAAATTTCCTGTATTGTTTTGCTTTGTTAATAATATTTGCAACGTTTTTATCAATAGCTTTCCTTAAGTACCAATCCTCGACGTTCAAGTAATCATTATAATCAATTATTTTTTTATCGGGGTTATCTTCAACAAGTTTCCATGCAAAGCCGTTTACAAGTCCTGGTTGTCCGGCGGTAATTGCCGATATTTTTTCTTTAACTTTTTGAGCGAACAATTGGCCGGTTTCCGTTTCATGCTGCTGAAGCAATTGGTTAACTTCCTGTTCTGTAAAATAATCTACTGGTAAATTATCAGCGATATTAAACGGGCTGGCATTATCCTGAACCACCCCGACAATATTCGATACCCCAACAAGAATTACTGATTTCAGGCAGTGTTTTTCGCGTGAGTGATACAAGCTACGGATAGTATGCAGGAATTGTCCGAATAAATCAGGATTTAAACCTTCTATTTCATCAACTATTAAAACACACTTTCTGTCGTTAATCCTGCAAATGTCATTTTCAAGAGCCTCAAAAGATTTACTGCTTAGGTCAATCTCCCAATCGGTCGAGATATTCCAAAATAAAGAATTGAACAAAGTTTCTACTGTTGCAGTCTGATAGTTTTCAATGTTAACGTGCGTTTATAATTTTATCTTCATTGCAAAATTAATATTTTTTCATCTATTTTGAAAAATCCCGAGCTAAATATTATTTTTGCGATGATAGGGATGTACGACAATGTTGCATGACTATGTCAGAAGTGCCTGGAAAAAATTATTAACATTTCTATGAATTTATTAATTGATATCGGAAATACAAATACAAAAATAGCAATTTCGGGTCAAGAGAAAAAAATCAGCTTTATTAAATCATTTATTAATCCTTTCAAACCCGGCGATTTAAAACAAATTCTTAAAAAAAATAAATTCAAAAAGGCAATTATTTCTTCAGTTAGGGGTTATTCTTCTGAAATAACAGGTATTCTAAAAAATGAAATGCCTTTTTTTATTAAGCTCGGACATACTGTTCCTGTTCCTGTAGAAATATTATATAAAACAAAAGAAACTCTTGGATGCGACAGGATCGCCTGTGTTGTTGGAGCTTATACTCTTTTTCCCGCTTCAAATATTCTTATTATTGATGCCGGAACGGCTATTACGTATGATATCTTAACTGAACAAAAAAAATATATCGGAGGAAATATCTCACCGGGATTGATGATGAGATTTAATGCCTTGCATATAGGTACGAAAAAACTTCCTCTGATTGAACCAAGCCAGACCTTTCCATTGCTTGGAAATAATACTGCCGACGCTATCATAGCGGGTGTTCAGAATGGAATAATTTTTGAAATAGATTCTTATATTAACACTCTCAGCGCTTTATATAAGCCATTACGAACGATTTTAACCGGAGGTGATTGCTTTTTCTTTGAGAAGAAACTAAAAAATGCAATATTTGCAGAGCTGAATTTAGCATTTATCGGATTGAATGAAATTTTAGAATTTTGTGCAGCGAAAATTTCGAAATAACCTTATGGAGTAGAGAATCATGCCGGAAAATAGAATCAAAATCACCACAACCATTGGTATATTAATTATATTATGTTATTTGCCATGGCATATCATTGCACAGAATATAACAAATTCTCCATATTCAATATATGGCATCGGCGATTTATCCGACAATACTTTCGGACAGCATAAAGCGATGGGAAGAACTGCTCTGGCTTTCAGAACTCCTTATCATATTAATATTTCCAATCCCGCTTCTTATACTGCTATTAATCAACATTCGTTTTTATTTGAATTTGGAATTATGGATAAATTAGTAAATCTTCAAACAAATTCTGATAAATATCTGTCTAATAATATCAATATCAACTATATTGCATTGGCTTTGCCTTTCGCCCGCTGGTGGGCGTCAAGCATTGGCTTTGTCCCTTTTTCCGATGTCGGTTATAATATCAATATTCCTTATACAAATCAAAATACAGGCAATTATTCTATAAATTATTATGGCGCCGGTGGAATAAATCAGGTCTATCTCGGGAATGCCTGGAAATTTTTCAACCGGCTGTCTATTGGGCTAAATATCAGCTATTTATATGGATACATCAGAAATCTTAAATCTGTATTATTTACTGAAAATACCCAAATTTTCAATTTTCAGGAAGAAATCAGCTCACATGTTTCCGATATTTTATTTCAGGGAGGGATTCAATACTTCGATACTGTAATACACCGGTATGTTCTTACCACTGGCTTGACATTTAACAATAATACAAAGCTCAGCGCACAAAACAGCATATTCTCGGCAACAGTAATAAACAGCAGAACAAATATCGAATCAATTACTGAAAGTATTATCATTGATACTGTGCGGTTTTCTGAAAATGAACACAGCACGTTAGACATACCCGTAAATTACGGAATTGGTATTTCTTTTGCCAATCCGGGCAAATTTCTTGCAGGTATTAATTATTCATATCAAAACTGGGTTGGTTCTTCTTTTTTGGGGAAAACCGATTCGCTCACAAAGAGTTACCGAGTTTCAGCGGGATTGGAATTTATTCCCGGATTGGGTTCATCGGCGAGTTACATAAACAAAATGTCATACAGAGCAGGGTTTCATTACAGCAAAACACCTGTAAAACTATTCGATAATCAAATATCGGATTTCGGTATTTGTTTTGGACTTGGTTTCCCGGTTCGTCAAAAAAGCTATGGCAAAACAAATGCAAATTCATCTGTCAATATCAGCATTAATGCCGGACAACGAGGAACTATGAAAGATAATCTGATTAAAGAAAATTATTTTATCGTTACATTAAATCTGACACTATTTGATAATAATTGGTTTTTCAAACAGAAATTCGACTAATAACTAACAGTGTCGGTGTGACTTTAAATCAATAAGCACTAATATTACGATTCATCAAGTCTGAATTATTAATATACTTTCGAGTCACCCCGACACTGATAATGACTAATTTATATATTTCAATAAAATGAGCTTCCAAATAGTTCGACCGGTTCTGCCTTACTCACTACAAATTTGTTCACTACAAGTTTTTAGTATTATCTCAATTCTAATTATACTTAATCTAAATCCTGCAACCGGACAAAACAGCGATAGGTTCGGCGCCGACAGCGCTAAATGTGTCGAAAATCTCTCTTTCTACCGGGAATTTATCAAACAAAAAAACTATGTTGAGGCAGTAAAGGGCTGGAGGATTGTCTTTAATATTTGTCCGCAAGCTACAAAATCAATTTATTCCGAAGGTGTTAAAATATATGAATATCTGATTGAAAATGAGAAAAATTCTGAAATAAGGAACAAACTTATTGATACTCTCCTTATGATTTACGACCAAAGAATCAAATATTATGGAAATGACCCAAAATATCCTGAGGGCTGGATTCTGGGGAGAAAGGGGAATGCTCTCTTTACTTACAGAAAAGAATCAACCCAAGCTGCTTATGATTGTTTCTCAAAATCGCTGCGGTTAATGGGAAATAATACAGAAGAAGGAATCCTGACCCCTTTTATATATTATTCTATTGAACTATTCAACGCCCAAAAACATAATGCCGGGCAAGTTGTAAATGATTATGTCATGGCTTCGGAAATAATTGAATTTAATATCGGCAAAGTTTCAAAATCGGACATGTCTGATGATAAAAAGAAAGAAAAAATAAATAAGCTTACCAAAGCAAAAGAAAATATTGATAATTATTTTGTTTTATCAGCAGCAGCTACATGCGACCTGCTAATTCCCGTATTTATGCCTAAAATTCAAGCCACCCCTGATGATGTTGTCCTTATGAAAAAAATTTTTTACATGCTTAATAAAAAAAATTGCACGGAAGATACTTTATTTTTTAATATGTTATTAAAGCTCAATCAGATAGAGCCGTCTGCAATTGTCTCATCTTCGATTGCTAAAATTTTATACAAACAGGGGAAATATACACAGGCAATAGAATATTTCAATAAAGCCGTCGCTTTAGAGCCGGTTGATACTTTAAAAGCACAATATTATTTTGAAATGGCAGCAATAGTTGGAACTAAATTGGAAAAATATGCCCAAAGCCGCCAGTATGCCCAAAAGGCGCTTGAAATTAAACCTTATTGGGGAAAGCCATATATTCTTATTGCATGGCTATATGCGTCAAGTTCAAATGAATGTGGAACCGATGAATTTGAGAAGAAAACCGTTTATTGGGCAGCGGTTGATAAGCTTAATTATGCTAAAGCGCTTGATAAAAGCGTGACAACTGAAGCGGACAAACTTATTACATCTTATACGGCTTTATTTCCAAACATCGAAGATGCTCATTTTCATAGTATTTCCGCAGGTCAAACTTACACAATCGGATGCTGGATAAATGAAACAACAAAGGCGAGATTTTAATATTTTTTTTAGTTTGAGAGGGGGTTGCAATGCAACCCTCTCTCAAATTTATATTATTAGTAGTATCCTATTTTTATTTTCCTGTGAAAATAAGATAGAAGAAGTGAACGCTTTAACAAAAAAAACTGAGATACCTGCAATAAGTGCTCAAAACATTGAAATTGTCCGCACCGATTCCGGAATGGTATTATTCAAAATGCTTGCCCCTGAATTAAACAGGTACATTTCGGACGAGCAGCAATATATTGAATTTCCAAAAGGATTAATTGTTTACGGCTTTGATATTCACCAGAATATTGAATCGAGCATAACTGCAAATTATGCCAAATATTCCGAAAAAGAAAAACTTTGGGTTGCACAAAATGATGTAGTTGCCATAAATAAAAAAGAAGGAAACAAGCTAAATACCGAATATCTGGTATGGGACATGAATAAGAAAATCATACAATCCGATAAATTTTGTCGTATTACTACAAACAACGGAATATTTTACGGAAAAAACGGATTTGAGGCGAATGAAACTTTTTCGGTATGGAAACTAAAAAAATCTGAAGGTGAAATAAATGTAACCGACAATGAAGTCAACTAAACCTGAAAACTGGCGGCATAAATTTGCTTTTATAGCTGAAATAGTATGGCTCGTAATCGCCATTTTTGCCTTATTATCAGGAATTTACGATACATTAAAGAGGGGTATTTCAAATAGCTATCCTTTTTATATAATAACTGCAGTTGCCTTTTTCATGTATTCCTACAGGCGATATCTTAGAAGGATAAAGAAGCAGTAGGCGGTTGGCAGTCGGCAGTCGGCAGTTGGCAGTCGGCAGTCGGCAGTCGGCAGTTGGCAGTCGGCAGTCGGCAGTCGGCAGTCGGCAGTTGGCAGTTGGCAGTTGGCAGTTGGCAGTTGGCAGTTGGCAGTAGGCAGTTGGCAGTTGGCAGTTGGCAGTTGGCAGTTGGCAGTTGGCAGTCGGCAGTCGGCAGTTAAAAAATAAAACAATAGACATTAAAGACAGACTCAAAATAGTAACAAAAAAAACAATAATTCAAAATTTTACAAATGCACGAATGTTTAAAAATTTACAGCGAAGGGTAATATAATTTTTAATATATCAACTGTGTTGTTGTCATTCCGAAATTTACTTCGAAGGGCAATATAATTGTTAAAATATAACCCATTCGCAATAAAATTTTCAATATATC
>JACQWN010000204.1 GCA_016209245.1 Bacteroidia bacterium | reverse complement strand
AAACACATTAACACATTAACACATAAACACATAAACACATATACACATAAACACATTAACACATTAACACATTAACACATTAACACATTAACACATAACATAGTAAAAAATGAACAGAAATAAATTATATGGCAAATAGATTAACAATTACATGTCTGAATGATGGAAAGAAGTATGTTTTTCCGGCAGGGACCGATCTTTTCACAATTCTGAAAAAAGTAAATTTGAATTTGAAGTATGAAGTGCTCGGTGCAAGAGTAAATAATGAACTTCAGGAACTGACATATGAAATTTTCAAGCCTAAACATATAAAATTCATAGACATTACCGATATTGTAGGGTTTCGTATGTATGTCCGCTCTCTGTTATTCATTTTAATAAAAGCTTTTAATGAACGGTTTCCGAATGCGAATCTTCGTATTACCCATTCTGTTGCAAATGGGCTGTATTGTGAAATAGAAGGACTAGGAGGCGTTATTTACCTTGATGATGTTAACCGCGTTAAGGAATGTATGATAGAAATTGTGAAAGAAAATATACCATTTCAACGGACAGAGATAGAAAACGAAGAAGCTGTAAAAGTCTATGAAAAACATAAGCTTTACGACAAATGTAAACTTTTTAAAAACAGAAAGCTCCTCTATACATCTGTTTATTATTTAGGCGATACGGTTGATTATTTTTATGGGTATCTGGTACCTTCTGCAGGTTATATAAAAGTTTTCGACTTGATGAAATATCACGAAGGTATGTTATTACGGTACCCAAGCCCATCAAATCCCTGTGAATTACAGCTTTTGATAAAGCAGGAGAAAATGTTCGATATTTTTATAGAGCATAAGCATTGGGCTAAAATTCTTGGTGTTGACAATGTAGGAAATTTGAATGAAATCATTAATACAAAAAAAATCGGAGATATTATAAAAGTATCTGAAGCTTTGCACGAAAAAAAAATAGCGCATATAGCCGACGAAATAAAAGCCAGAAACGGGAAAATAAAACTTGTACTAATCTCAGGTCCGTCATCTTCAGGAAAAACTTCTTTCTGCAAAAGATTATCCATTCAGTTGCATGTACTGGGTTATAAAGCGATTTTAATATCCCTTGATGATTATTTTGTAAACAGGGAAATGACTCCCAGAGATAAAAACGGTGAATTTGATTTTGAATGTCTTGAGGTAATTGATATTGAATTTTTCAATAATAATATGCTTGACCTTCTGGATTGTAAAGAAGTTGAGTTACCAAAATTTGATTTTTCTACAGGAAAAAGATTTTTTTCCGGCAGAAAAGTCCGGGCAGAAGAAAATACAATTTTTATTGTGGAAGGGATACATGGTCTGAATCCCGCCATGACTCCACTTATCAGCAATGATGTGAAATACAAAATCTATGTTTCTGCTCTTACGCAGTTGTCAATTGACAATCATAACCGTATTCCTACAACTGATAACAGGTTATTGCGCAGGATAGTAAGAGATTATAAATACCGGAGCTACAGTGCTTATGAAACAATAAAGAGATGGACCAGCGTCAGGGCAGGAGAAGACAAAAATATTTTTCCGTACCAGGAAGAAGTCGATATAATGTTTAATTCTGCCTTATTATATGAAATAAGCGTGCTTAAAAGATATGCATTGCCCATTTTGAATGAAGTGCCTGAAAATGCTGATGAGTTTTCCGAAGCCCGGCGGTTAATTAAATTTTTATCGTTTTACACCGATGTACCCGAATATGTCGAAAAAGAAATACCCCCGACCTCGATTATCAGAGAATTTATTGGTGGAAGCAGCTTTAAGTATTGATTTATGATACAAATTTTTCTTAAAAAATCAAAAATTTCGAAAAACGATTGGGATAATGCCTTTCAGAGAATTTTAAAAATTGTAAAAGAATTTCCATTACAGCTTGAACGTATTGAAGCCTATAATGGTTTTGAACGCAACCTCAACAAAGTGCATTATGAACTAATAGTAAATAGAGGCAAACCCGATGAGCACATCTCATTTTGGGGCGACAGGATGAGTTTTACAGCAGCTTTTACATTAATAATTTATAAAAATTGGGAATATCAGGTAAAAGAAATATTAGTAGAAAATGAAATTGATGAAAATAAGCCGATTACATGGTATAAACCCGAAATTTTTAAAAACTATGGATATCCACCCGAAGCTAATGGCAGTAAATTCAACCAAAGCTATCTGAACACCTCTGCTACTTACCGCTATGCGGTTTTGGCTATTGGTATTATGCTCGAAAATATTTTACCTGGAAGAGCTTTTATGATAGCTATGGAAACCGATTTTAAAGATATAGAAAAAACTCGCCATGAAACAGTACAAACACAACATGATTTTCGCCTTGAAGAACATAGATTATAAAGCGACGTTTGATAACTATTCATATATGCTATCGCATACAGAGTTTGGTACTTTTGGCTTTTCTGATGTGCTTGATGCATGGATTGCTGCCACCGAAAATTTGGAATCCACCCTTGAACTTGTTTCGCATAGTATGTAAAGTTTGTTATCAAACCCCGAAGATATAAAAAATATAAAAAAAGCCAACAAATATGACTTCACATATATTTTAAAAAGATTACTTAACGATTACATTCTTTGGACACCTCAACAGCGTGAATTTCTCAAACAATTCTATACCAACTAACAGTCTTTAGAAACAGGAAGCGAAGATTTATTTGGAAGCTTGATGCGCATTGGTGGATACCGAATAGATATTTGTCCGATATACTTATCTGTCGACCATCTTTTTGAAACCTTTATGTACCACGAACCTAAAAAAGGTAAAGAATACAAACAAATAATTGAAGATTGGATTGAAGAAAACAAAAACAAATACGACGAAGCTATTACGTAAATGTCTAAAATAGAAGAAAAAGCACGAGATAAAATAAAGGACATTTCAAAAAGAGAGAATGCCAAAGAAATTCAAACCATAGAGTTACAAACGAAAATAGAAAATTTTGCAAAAAAATATCCGGAGCATGAACAATTTTTTATATTGCAAGCATTATCCAAAAATCCATATTATATGGATACAGATACAGAAGTAAAACTCCTGCAAAAAGAAATGTGGACACTTTGCAAAAAAAACAAAGATAATATGGCATTAAGACATGAAAAAGATAAAGTTACAAAAATTGATAATATAAAGAGATGGATTAAAGAAAAACAATTATTGGTTCATCCCGACTTTGAACAATGGATTGCCCATGAACCCGATACAGGAATTTTAACTATGTTGTATTTTTTGGTTAGCTTAAAATTATATCACAGAGGACAAGCATATGCCCGGCAGCAAATTCTATTGAATAAAAAATATTGGAATACATGGGAGAAAGGTAATATATTCTCGATTGAAAAAATATTTGACTAAGATTAGTATCCTCTCAAAAAGGCAGGGTAAATAGAACGCAGATAACGCAGATGATTATGATGAACACAGTTAAAAAATCTTATTTAATCATAAAAATCAGCGTCATCAGCGTTCCATATTTCGCAAATGTTTGTTGATTTTTCTCAATGATTGGAAGAACTAATATACACTTCTATTTTTATTATATATCGTTAATCATTTTAGCGGTAAGCTTGCCCCTTTCAGAATATTGCATGAGCGTAGCTCAATTTATGCTTGCAGGCAACTGGTTTCTTGAAGGGAATTTTAAGCAAAAATTTCAACTTTTAAAACAAAAAAAAGCTATACTTCTGTTCGTCTCAATTCTATTGATTCACCTTATTTGGATGCTCTTTACAGAAGATACAACATCCGGATGGCGCGATATACGGATTAAAATTCCACTGGTAACATTACCTGTTATTATCGGAACCTCAAAAAGTATTAATGCCAAACAATTAAAAATCCTGTTATTGTTTTTCATGGCAGCCATCACATATGCTACAATCGCATGCACTTTGGTTTACTCCGGCATAATTCACCGTGAGATAAAAGATATTCGCGATATTTCAATATATATTTCCCATATCCGGTTTGCATTACTTATTAATGTAGCTATTTTCACATGCTTTTATTACCTCTTTGGGAAGGAATGCAAATCATTGATCGAAAAACTTCTTTTTCCAGGATTAATTTTATGGTGGCTATTTTTTCTGGTCATTCTCGAATCATTAACCGGAATAACAATTTTTATTACGTGCTGTTATTTTTATCTTATATTCTGGTCTTTTACCCATAAAAAAAAGATGCTGAAAATAATACCAGCTATAATTTTAATAGCAATTCCTGTTTTAATTTTTGGTTATATATACAACTCCGTTAGTAAATTTTACAATATCGAAAAACTCGATATTCAACACCTCGACAAATTTACTTCTGAAGGAAATACTTACGAACATTATATGTCGTTAGGGCAAATTGAAAACGGCAGGTATGTAGGGCTATATATTTGCGAAAGCGAGCTGCAAAGTGAATGGTCGAAAAAATCCGCTGTTGAGTATTATGGAAAAGATAATAAAGGGCAGGATATCAGGTTTACATTGTTCCGATACCTTACATCGAAAGGATTACGGAAAGATGCACAAGGGCTCTTGAAATTAAATTCCGACGATATTAAGCTTGTTGAACAAGGTATTCCGAATTATATTTATACTAACAAATTCAATCCCGGTGTGATGATATATAAAATAATCTGGCAAATTGATGTATATCTGCGAACAGAGAATCCAACCGGACATTCAGTTACTCAACGGTTAGAATATTTAAAAGCTGCATTTGGCATTCTTAAAAGTAATTTCTGGCTTGGAACTGGTACAGGCGACCTTCAGCTAGAATTTAACCGCAAATACGAAGAAATGAAAACCAAGCTGGATAAGCAATTCTGGCACAGGGCTCATAATCAGTTTATCACATTCTTACTGGCTTTTGGTATTTTTGGAGGGCTTTGGATTATATTAGCTATATTTTATCCTGTTTTTAAGAAAAAACATTTCAAGGATTATCTTTTTATACCTTTTTTTATTATTGCCGTACTTTCCATGCTAAGCGACGATACACTCGAAACACAGGCGGGGGTTACTTTTTTTGCTTTTTTTTATAGTCTTTTTCTGTTTGGCAGGGGGGATAATAGCTTATAAAGGTATCACCTTTAAAATCTTTTTTTAAATTTGCAACCAAGCAGAATAAAATATGACTGAAGATAAAAAAAAATTCATGCGTGAAGCCATTCGGCTTTCCATTGAAAACATTGATAATGGAGGCGGTCCGTTCGGGGCGGTTATTGTAAAAGACGGAACGATTATTTCAAGAGGGACGAACAGGGTTACGATTGATAATGACCCTACTGCACATGCCGAAATAATAGCGATACGTGATGCCTCCCGTTTTCTTGGCACCTTTGATTTATCGGGCTGTGAAATATATGCCTCGTGTGAACCTTGCCCTATGTGTCTCGGAGCAATCTACTGGGCACGGCTCGATAAAATTTATTTTGCAAATACAAAAGCCGATGCCGCCGATATCGAATTCGGCGATTCATTTATATATAACGAAATTGAAAAACCTTATAAGAAGAGAACAATTGAAACTGTTCAGCTTCTCCAGGAAGATGCAAAATTAGCATTTAATAAATGGAAGGATAAAGAAGATAAAGTTAAATATTAAATTTTTATTTCCATTTGATTATTCAAGAATGTCCAAAATTAAATCTATTTTTGGCATACTTTGGAGAGGTCTGGATTAATGCAGGTTAAATGTTTTACATTTCAAAAAATGCCAATATCATTTTGTATTTTCTTTAATTCTTTGTAATTTTGTAATAAAAATTAAATATGCCTGAAATTAGTAGATTTTATGGAATAACTATTTACATGCTATTCAGTGACCATAATCCGCCGCATATACATGTAAAATATCAGGAATATGAATCATCGATTGATATTCCTGATGGAATTATTCATGGTAAAATTCCTCGTAGAGCGTTGAGATTGATATTTGAATGGATAGATTTACATAAAGATGAATTGCTTGAAAACTGGAAACTCATGGAATTAAGAAAACCATTAAACTCAATTGAACCATTAAAATAATGCTCCTATGTTTATCAAAGTAACTGACGCACAATATATTAACGGCTATAAAATCAAGATTACTTTTAATAATGGTACAACAAAAATCGTTGATTTTGAACCGCATTTATGGGGTGAAGTCTTCAACCCGCTAAAAGATAAAGAGTATTTTAAACAATTTACATTGAATCCATTTACAATTGAATGGCGTAATGGAGCAGATTTTTCACCGGAGTATTTATATAACATCGGCATATAGTGTAGTTCTGAATAGACTGATATTCATTTTTAGCATGCTTTGGAGAGGTCTGTAATTACGAATAAAGCGAATTAGGAATGAAGTTTTTATGCTTTCTATTATCTTTATTTATTATTGTTTTCAATATTCAGAAAATATCAGCACAGAAAGGACAAGCGGTAGTTCTTGTGTCCGGTAATGTCGCTAATGCACGAAATATGAAACCTATCGGAGCTAAAGTGACTTACGAAATTCTTCCTGCCGGAATTTTAGCCCTAATGCTGCGGTTTTACAGAAAGAATCGGAACCGGAGCTTATCCGTTTTATTCAATTCCTTAAAATTAACAAGAAAATTGAAATCGAAATTGCTTGTCATACCGATAATACATTACCTCCCTCTCAAAGCATGGGGCTTTCGAAAGCCAGAGCCAAAGCGGTTACCGACTTTATTATTTCCGAAGGCATCAATGAAAAACGCTTGACCATCAATGGATACGGTTCGACTCAACCTATCGGCTTTAATAACACTCTGGAAGGCAGGGAGATGAATAACCGGGTTATGTTTAAAGTGCTGAGACTGGAAAAAAAGAAGTAAAATCCTTCATTCTTGTTTTTCCTTATTCAAAACAGGATTCGCATATATTCCTAAAAATATTGAGCGCAGCTCGTGCATATTTCCAAGCTCTTTTAGTGATTCCAGTTTTTTTTCAGCATAATTCTCAAATTCAGTTTTTAGGGTTGGAGTGTAATGTTGCATATATTTCTTACAATTATATAATAAATCGTAAGCGATATAATTTGTGGGATATAGTTTGTATTTACTATAAATAAACTTGTCTATCAATAATCCAAGCTGTTTATATTTTTCATTTTCGTTTGTACCTTCTAATCTGTTAAGTTCATTGTTAATAGGTTTTCCAATAACAAAATGGATTCTTCCTTTATATTCTTTGACACCTGTAAGAATGCTGTTTAAATCTTCGTTTGGGGATTTCTGGTATGGACCTTTTGCGGAAAGATATACTTCTCTGGTTTTCAGAATATCACAAGGTTCGTATTCATAAGAAGTAGTTACAGGTACAAGCTGCAATTCTTTAAAATTATTAATAAAATCACCGGTTCCGCTTACATTGAGCATTTTTAACAAGCCGGTTTCAGTTTTATCGTTTCCATCTTTGGTTCTGCCATTTCTCTGTGCTATCCATACCGATTGCTTTTTTTGCGTTATTGTATATCGGATGTAAGAAGAAAGCCGTTTTGAATTAATATAAAATTCCCTTCCTGTCTCACCTCTGCTTACTTTGAACATTTTATTCAGCTTGCCGATATCAACAATAAACTGATTTTGCATCAGATTGCTGCCGAATGTGATTTCGGAAGTCTCGAAATTATTCTCGTGAAGCAATATTTGTAATATTCCTGAATCGAGCACGATATCCCGGTGATTGGTAATAAAAAGATATGCAGAGGAACGGTCAATATTTTCAAAGCCCTCATAAGTCAGTCCATCCGAAGATTGGTTAATAATAGAACGAATCACTTTGTGCATTATCTGCGACTGAAATTCATAAACAGAAGTAAAACCATTCATCCGGGAAATTATTTCATCTGGATTTTTGTCATGAAATAAGTAGCTAATCATCTGATAAATCAATGGACCAAAAATCGTGAGTGACCATATCTTTGATTAATGGACTAATAATTAAGGGTTTTTCGTTATCATTTCTGATATAAGCGCCTTTTTCAACAATATTTTTATTTATTCTGTCAAATTCATTTATAGTCTTATAATCCAAAATTTCCGATCTGTAATAAGATATTTTTCCGTATTTCTCATTAATATAAAATTCACAAGCTTGTTTTACGCTCAATCCGTTAGTTATTTTTTGTAGTATTTGCTGAATTTCCCAAGGACTTCCACCAATATTTTTCCAGACATTTTCAATTTCATTTTGAGTAAAACCTTCTGCTGTTAACCACCTATACACTTCTTCTCTGTTAAAATGGTCAATAAAATAAAATTCCGATGTCTGCATTAACTTAGCACTATTGTAAATTTCCTCAATGAAATAACTATCCGATGTCGCCAATATTATATGAGCAGTATGTGTTACTTTTGTTAACCTTATAAATAAATTAAAAAGTTCATCGAGCAAATATCTTTCTCCATTTATATAAATATTTTTTAATAATTGAATTTCATCAATAATAATTATTGGTTGTTTGTTTTTTTCTTTAGCTGAACGAAGCTTATCACCCATTAGCTTAAAAGGGTTTTGTTGTAATAATTTTTCATCACTTTTTAAATTAATTCCAAAAAAACCTATATTAAAAGTAATACCGTCGGCTAAATCCTGAACCTTACCATATAATGTTTTTGGAAAAAATCTATCAATGAAGCTGTCGAAATTATATATGAGCATTTCTCTTAAATCAAGAAAATTGACCACATATTTTTTGGTATCAATTTCATTAACGACTTTGCTTAAGAGAGTACTTTTTCCGCTGCTTTTTGGACCATAAAGGAACAATAAAGAATTTGGCTCACTTTTAAAATGATTGTGCAGATATTTTATTTCATCTTCTCTGTTTACGAATTTCATTTTATATTTTTTTATATCCTGCAAATTTACATTAAATTAATCATTTACCCACAAACAAATGAAAAAAATCTGAAATTAATTGCTAAATTACTGAAATTTTGTCTGAATTCATTAAATTTGTAACTTTCTATTTTAGTATGGAAGAAATAATAATTATTGCGGTTACATTACTTTTTTCCGCCTTTTTTTCCTCAAGATTAATAGCTGTCTCTACTAAAAATCCGGGACAATATATTGCTACTATGCTGGTAGGAAACAATATCACACTTGTAATTTATGGTATATATATGGGAATTATTTTAAGACCATATATTAAATACCTTTCTTTAAACGAACCTACAATTCTCGTTTTGCAAACTTTGATATCCACCTTCTTTATACTTATTACCGGCGAGTTTCTTCCAAAAACGTTTTTCAGAATCAATCCGAATAAAGCATTAAATACTTTGGTTATTCCCGTAATGATTTTCTATGTATTATTATATCCTGTTACAAAGGTTACATTATTTTTTACAAATATTGTCCTGAAAAAAATTTTTTCTGTTCCTTCATATACACGAAAAGACAAAATAATTTTTGGCAGAGCTGATCTTGATTATTTTATACATGAGATTCAAAGAACTAAACGTCCTTGTTCTGGTATTGAACATGATATTAAAATATTTCAGAATGCTCTTGATTTTTCAAAAGTAAAGCTTCGTGAATGTATTGTTCCAAGAACGGAAATCGAAGCTATTGATATTGATGATTCTATCGAAAATCTGAAATATCTGTTTATCGAAACGCGTCTGTCGAGGATATTAGTTTATAAAGGCCATATTGACAATATTATCGGATATTTTCATGTTTCCGATATAATTAAAAATCCTAAAACTATCAGGGCGAAACTTAGACCAATATCTGTCGTACCCGAAACCATGCCAGCTAACAAGCTTTTGGCTTCGTTTATTAAAGAGCATAAAAGTCTGGCGGTTGTCGTGGATGAATTTGGCGGGACATCAGGTATGGTGACTATTGAGGATGTAATCGAAGAAATTTTCGGAGAAATTGAAGATGAGCATGATATACCTGAACTCATCGAAAAGCAGATAAACGATAATGAATATATTTTCTCAGCCCGGCTTGAAATTGATACTATTAATGAAAAATACCGGCTCGATATACCTGAATCGGATGAATACGAAACCATCGCCGGTTTTATTCTTTATCATCATAAAAATTTACCATATGAAAATGAAACTATCAATATTAATCAGTTTAACATACATGTTCTCAAGGTTAGCACCACAAGAATAGAATTAATCAGATTATCGGTAAAAAATTAATTAGTGTCTGTCTATAAAGTCAAAAATAAGCCACAGATTTCACAGATTTAAAATATTATTTGCCTTTTAATCAGTGTAATCTGTGGCAAATATTTTCTTAAATTGAATTAAATCCGATATTACGTACAGACTCTAATTAATTTTGTAAACAGTTGTTTGAAAAATACTATTTTTTTTAAATTCGCACCCAAATTATATTATTAATAAAACTTAAAAAAATGGCAGTATTACAGAAAATTAGAAATCGAGCAGGAATTTTGATTTCGCTTATTATCGGCATTGCATTATTTGCATTTGTACTTAGCGATATGTTAAGTCCACGAAAATCAGCTGTATGTAAAAGGCATGAATTGATAGTCGGGAATATTGACGGTGAACCTGTTCCGTATCAATATTACCAGGAGAAAATTGATCAAGCCATAGAAAACTATAAAAATCGTTCCAAGCAGAAAGAAATTGATGAAAGAACCAGCGACGGTTTAGTTGAACAGGCATGGGAATATATTGTCAATGAAATTCTTATGGGAAAGGAATATGAGGAGCTTGGAATTGATGTAACCGATTTAGAACTTCTTGATATGGTAAGGGGAAGAAATATTGACCCTATGGTAATGCAAGTCCCTATTTTTCAGGATGAGAATGGAGCATTTGACAAAAACAGGGTAATAAAATATATTTCCGGACTTGAAAATGATCCCGAGCAGGAAAAAATATGGGCATCGTTTGAAGATGACCTTATCAGGAACAGAAAATACATTAAGTATCACGAATTATTAAAGAAAGGATATTATATTCCTTCTTTTATAGCAAAGCAAAATTATTTAGAAAAAAATTATAAAACAGCAATAACTTTTGTGACAAAACGGTATGGTTCAATACCCGATTCATTAATTGCTTTTAACGATGATGACCTGAATGATTATTATGACAAAAACATAGAAAATTATAAACGGGAAGCATCCCGGGATATTGAATATGTTGTTTTTGAAATAATACCTTCTGAAAAGGATATACAGACAATAGAAAAAGAGCTTTCATCTCTGAAAGAAGAATTTGCACGTACAGAGGAAGATGCACAATTTGTAAATATGAATTCCGAGGAACCTTTTGATAATAATTATTTCAAGAGGGAAGAATTGCCCAAGCTTCTTGATTCGCTCTTATTTGACAGTACAAAGGGAACTATGCTCGGGCCATACAGGGAAGGGGAAGCTTTTAAAATTTCTAAATTATGTGAAGCAAGAGATTTGCCCGATACTGTCAGGGCAAGGCATATTCTCTTCAAGGCAAAAACCCAGGATGAATATATTAAATCAAAAGCCCTTGCCGACAGTATTAAAACTCTTATTGAAAATGGCGCTAACTTTGCAGAGTTGGCTTTCAAATTTGGCACCGACGCTACCCGTGATAAAGGAGGTGACCTGGGATGGTTTAAAAAACAGGATATGGTACAGCCTTTTGGCGATACTTGTATTTTATCTCCTGTCGGGCATCTGTCGGTAGTCTTTACAGAATTTGGAGTGCATCT
>JACQWN010000203.1 GCA_016209245.1 Bacteroidia bacterium | reverse complement strand
GTTCCGCCTGAAGCTGTAACAGTAATAGTTCCATTATTATTTCCATTGCAAAGGATATCAGTAGAATTTTCAGAATCAATAGAAATAGCAGGAGGGTCATTAACAGTTACACATCCGTCAAATGTACAACCATTGGCATCAGTAACAGTTCCGCAGTAAATACCTGCACATAAAGTGTCCCGGTCTTCATCAGTCACTGCATCATCCCATAGGTATATATATTGAGGTGTTCCGCCTGTTACAGTAACATCAATAGCACCATCAGAAGCAGAGCAGGTGGATTCAGTTATCAAATATGTAATTGCAAGTGCACCAGGTTCTCCTATAATAATTGTATCATTGGTAATACAATCATTATTATCGGTAACTATTACCGTATATGTTCCAGCTATTAAACCGGATATATCTTCAGTAATAGCCCCGTTTGACCATGCAAAATTATAAGATGATGTGCCGCCTGTAACTGTTAAATCGGCCGAACCATCATTACTACCATTGCAGGTTACTTCGGTTCCTGTAATATTTGTAACTAATATATCGGGTTCTGAAATTTCAACTGAATCAATAGCGATACATCCATTAAAATCTGTTACGGTGACATAATATGTAGCAGGCGACAGCGATGATATATCTTCAGAACTTTCGGTATTTGACCAGGCGAAAGCATAAGGAATAGTACCACCAGTAACAGTTAAGTCGGCAGAACCATCATCAGCGCCATTACAAGAAATATTAGCGCCTGCAATTGTTGTAACTAATAAAGCCGGTTCAGTAATTGTCACATTCGTAATGGCAGTACAATTAATATCGTCGGTCACAGTGACTGAATAAGTTCCTGCTGTAAGATTGACGGCTGTTTCGGTTGTTTGTCCGTCAGACCATAAATATAAATAAGGTATGGTTCCGTTTTCTGCTAATACGGTCGCTTCGCCATCATTTCCTCCGAAACAGGAAACATTAGTGCTTGCAGATATTGAAACGGTTAAATAACATTCAGGATTGCTGATTTGAATGAGCTGTGAAACAACACAGTTATTTGAATCCGTAACAGTTATAGCATAAAATCCTGCGTATAAGCTATCAATATCTTCAGATGTTTCGCCACTTGCCCATAAGAAAGAATAAGGAATTACGCCACCTGAAACTGTGACATCAATTGAGCCGTCATTTCCACCAACTGTAGATACATGATTAGAAACATAAGTTAATACTAAGGCTGATGGCTCAGTTAATTCTATTGAATCAAATGCTTGACAAGCATTTATATCAGTGACTGTAACGTAATACCAATTTGCAGATAGTCCTGTCAAATCTTCTGTTGTTTCACCATTTGACCATATAAAAGCAGGTATTCCGGTACCACCGGTTACAGTCAAATCAATTGTTCCTGTGTTATCTCCATTGCATAAAACATCAATACCGGTAATAGAAGTTGATAATAATGGCGGTTCGCCAATTTCAACTGAATCTTCAATAGGCCCGCAATTATTAGCATCGCCGATAGTAACATAATACCAACCTGCGGCCAATCCAGATAAATCTTCAGTTGTTGCAGCATTAGACCACAGAAATGTATAAGGGAATGTTCCTCCGCTTACTGTCAGGTCTGCTGAACCATCAGAGAAACCATTGCAGGTTACATCAATTTCTGCAATGATTGAGCTTAATATTGCAGGTTCAGTTATAGTATCTATTAAACTAACTGTACAACTATTGGCATCAGTTACTGTAACAATATAAATACCTGCTGTAATGCCTGACAGATCTTCGGTTGTTGCACTGTTTGACCAGAAAAATGTATAAGGAGATATTCCTCCGCTTACTGTCAGGTCGGCTGAACCGTCAGAGAACCCATTGCAGGTTACATTGGTTCCGGTAATGGCTGTGCTTAATACTGCCGGTTCAGTTATAGCTGTTGAATTTGTATTTCAACTGAATCTTCAATAGGCCCGCAATTATTAGCATCGCCGATAGTAACATAATACCAACCTGCGGCCAATCCAGATAAATCTTCAGTTGTTGCAGCATTAGACCACAGAAATGTATAAGGGAATATTCCACCACTAACTGATAAATTTGCTGCACCTGAATTTCCGCCATAACAAAGGACATCAGTTGCAGTTATGCTGACAGTTAAAGCAGATGGCTGATTTATTATGATTGAATCCTCTTTTACACAATTATTTGCATCTGTCACTGTCACATAGTATGTGCCGGCGATTAAAGAGCTAATATCTTCAGTAGTTTCAGTATTTGACCACAAATAACTGTAAGGAGTTACTCCGCCACTTGCAGTTAAATTTGCTGTTCCATCATTACCCCCAAAACATAATACGTCAGTTTTGACAATACTTGAAGTCAATACTAATGGTTGGTCAATAACGACTGAATCCTCTTTTATACAACTATTTGCATCAGTAACCGTTACATAGTAAGTATTTGGGGTTAAAGAGCTAATGTCTTGAGTAGTTTCGGTTGTTGACCATTGATATCCATATTGATCTCCTTCAAGAGTAACAGCAGATATATTATCGGTAAATGTAAGTGAATTCGCCCATGTTCTTACTGCAGGGAAAGTATTTGTTTGGAAGTTATAAGTTCCATTTGCTTGCAAATAATTGGCACTAACGTTATTAGGACCTATAAAGCTTGTATCCTGCAGCTTGCCACCGGGATAAATATCATTTATGGGGAGCTGGTATCCTTGGGTGCCGCCACTGACAACTGCGGTACCAACGCCTGAGCCAAAGAATACAGCATCAACCGGTACCGAAGATGAATTAATATCTGTGACAGGTAGGTTGAAAATAGCAACGCCGTCAGCATTAGCACCACCATTACCAAGAACTCCTCCGCTATTAGCATTTCCAATTCCGCCGTCACCACCTGAGACACCGGTATCAATTACTCTAAGTTTTATACCTGTAGGTGTCATAGAAGAACCGCCGACATAAACGACATCACCAAGGGCTACTGTTCCGGAAGTTATGGCAAATGCATAAGACAGACCGCCGCCTGCAACCCATCCGTTATCAGTAGCTGTTCCATTATTGCACCAGATGATTGTGTAGGGTGTTACACTAAAATCAATATCTTTTGTTGCAATAAGCTCGACAAATTCATAAGGAGAATCTGTACCAGTTGGATTGGCTAATATTTCTGAAATAATTAACCCTTTAGAACCTAAACTGAAAGGAGTGCCGCCTGTAACAGCAAGGTCGGCTGCTCCATTGTTCAATCCGTTGCATGTAACATCAGTACCGGTAATAGATGTCAGTAAAACGGGTGGTTCTGTAATTAAAACTGTATTTGTTGCACTACAGTTGTTTGCATCTGTAGCCGTAACTATATAAGCATTAGCTGAAATACCGGTTAAATCTTCTGTTGTTGCACCATTCGACCAGATAAATGTATAGGGTGATGTTCCGCCGCTAACAGTCAGGTTTGCTGAACCATCAGTAAAACCGTTGCAGGATACATCGTTGCCAATACAAGTTAATATCAATGCAGCCGGTTCGGTAATTTCCGTTGAATCAACTGCGGTACATCCATTTGAATCGGTAACAGTTACCGTATATATACCGGCAGTTAAAGCAGCTATATCTTCTGTAGAATTTCCATCAGACCAGCTATATGAATAGGAAGGAGTGCCACCGGTGACAGAAATATCAATTGCGCCGTCATTTCCATTAAAACAAGATACATCGGTTGAATTGAAAATACCGGTAGAATAAACAGATACATCATCGAGCATCCAGGCATAACCGCATCCTTCATTGCCACCAAAAGCACCTGCAGGGCTCCAGAAATTAAATCTGACCCAGACTTGCGGCTGATTTGCTGCTATTGAAGAAATGTCAATAACCACAATCTCAGGATTACCTCCAATATTATAGGAACTTGAACCCTGAATTAAAGTTTCATTTACAGGGAACTTTGTCCAAATTGTACCATTATTGCTGACATATACAAATGTACTGTCGTACCATCGGCGGAAAAATTGCTCAAACCGCAAATAGACATTATCATACTGTGATAAATCAATAGGATTGGCTGTTGTCAAATCAGCATCCTGATTACTACTGCATAATAAATCCGAATCGAATAATGCAAAATTATTTGATTGGGTAGTGGAATTAATTGTATCAATTGCAAAAGTGCCTGTTGGAGGCGTCGTCCCAATAACCCAATCATCGTTATTGCCGACATTATTAGAAATCGTCCAGTTTGCAGGGACAGAAAAATCATCGGTCCATACTGTTTCAGATATTAATAGTTGTGCCGGTTCTGTAACAGTTACTAAACCTGCAACAGAACAAGTATTAGCATCAGTAACAGTAACAATGTAATCACCGGCGGTCAAATTATTAATATCCTGAGTTGTGCTGCCCTCTGACCAATTGTATGTGTAAACGCCGGTGCCGCCTGTTACAGAAATATCTATTGCTCCATCACTACCGGCATAGCAAGATATATCTGTTAAATTTGCTAATGATAATTCCAGATTACATATATTCAAACGTATCATCGGGACTCTTGAAATATAATACCATGAAGCACCGAGTCTTAAACGTGTAGAATTCATATAATCATGCGGTCCTAGGTTATCTGCGCCAAAATATAAATCATCAGTACCCCAATAACATTCAACTCCAGCAGTATATAAATCACCGCCTAAAATAAATTCAGATGCACCGTCTTTATTGAAACTAATGGTTACAAAATTTTCAAGATCGCCTGCGGTTATTATATATGGGTCTGAAGAAATCACCTCGGTATTTGCTCCATCGTATAATTTTGCAATTATTGAGGTACCAGGTATTGTATTTGAATTTATAAATACTGAAATTGTATTTACCACAGCATCATTTGAAACCCAGAAACATGTTCCGATAAAATCGCCATCGGCTCCGCCCCATAATTGTGGAGAAGCTAAAACGGAATAATAATAATCGCGTCCAAAAATTGTATCGGAAGTTAAGAAATATATAGTATCATTATTATTAGATGGATTATTATCTGTTTGGTCCTGATGAACACTGAATACAGTTTCATATAAAGCCAAATCTGCAGGTGTGGTAAATGCTGTGGGGAGTCCTAATGAATCGGATGCAGCCGGAGCAATTGAAGGGACTGCTGTTCCAACTTCATTATAAACAGATGCTACGCCATCGTTAATATCAACATTCAGGTAAACATTTGTCTGAGCGAAATTGCCATTGTTTGTGACATCTGCTCCAAAATTTACATCCATAACCTGGGAGGCCGGCGTATAGGAATAAAAACCTGCACCTGAGAAAACAGGGTATATATTATCGAGAACCATTTCATTATCGTAAGATTCAATAAGTTTTACATCATCAACCATCCAGGAATATCCGCAACCGGCATTAGTTCCGTAAATTGCGCTTGGGCTGGAAAATTTAAACCTGATCCAGACCGTTGCCTGATTTCCTGCTATTGTTGAAATATTTATATTCTCAAGGGAGGGATTTGAAGTTATTTGATTATTTGTATAAGATGCATACAACGGGAAATCTGTCCATGTCGTGCCGTTTATGCTGACTGAGACAAATGCGTCAGAATACCATTCCCTGTAATAACTTTCAAATTCAATAGCAACTCCCGGATATGCAGATAAATTGATTGAACTTGCCGTCGTAATGTACCCAATCTGATTTCCGCTGCACATGAAATCGGAATCGAAAAGAGCAAATCCGTTAGCGGCGGTCGTGGATGTAATCGGACCTATTGTATAGGTTCCCTGACCTCCGTCTGTCCCGATTACCCAGTTATCCGTGTTTCCGGCTCCGTTCGATATTGTCCAATTAGCCGGAACTGAAAAATCATCTGACCATATTGTAACTTTTGAACTTTTATCACTGTTTGAGCTCACAGGATAAAATTTTGGATACTCTTTTGTTTTCATTGTTGAAAATGCCTCTTGAGTAACTATTGTTGTATTTGTTACTTGTTTTGTTATTACTTCTGTTGGAGAATCTTTAACTTTTTGTTTAGTCTGATTTCCTTTAATTTGATATAATTGAGCAAATCCGCTCATAGAAAATAAACATGCCAGGATAATAATTGTAATTTTTTTCATAATTGTAAGATTTAGATTAAACATTTGATAAAAAAATTAATTTGTTACGATTTTTAAGACGGCAAAAATAGTAATTTGGTTGCATTAAAAATATTATTACAAAATTATTATAACCAAATACAACCGAAGTCTTTTTTCTTTAATAATTTGTTTGTTGCTGTCAAATTAAAATATTCAGGGTCAAATTTTTCTCCAAGCCATTCTGTCATTTCTTTATAATCCTCATGTTTTTTATCTGATATTATTTTTAGTAAATCTTCATAACCCCATATTCCTCCACAGTCCTCAGGTGGACAATTTCGTTTTCCGCCGATACATCTTGGTATTTGATTTTTTTCGTCATCTTCAAGTATTTTTTCTAATATAATTTCATGTTCCCAACCATCTCCAAAATCATATTCGTAAATTATCCTCTCTTTTTCTTTTTTTAATAATGGGTTCAGTTTTATAGTCCGCGAATTTTTACTATGCTCTAACTCAAATTCTTTGGGCGCATAAACATAAGTCCTATCATTAAACTGATGGAGATGTGAATTTGACCACCCCATTGTCGTTTGAATTATTCTATGTAAGTCAACCAATAATGTGTCGGGATTTACAATTATTTGCCTCCATATTTTTGGCTTGGAGCCAACCAATGTCATTTTTAATTGATAAACTTTTTTTGTCATAATCTTAATAATTTTGGGTTAATATTTTTTTATATTTGAGACAAATATAATAATTATTTTTATCCTCGTTTCATTTGAAACAATACCCTTACGAATTACGAAAATTTTCGTAATTCATATATTTCTTGTTTTCATTCATTTATAAGTCGTATTGTACTACCACTTACTTTTAACAAATATATTCCTCGGTTACATTTTAAAAATTCAATCGTTGTTGTCTCATTTGCACTCCTTTGTGGCACTTTTATTTTCTTTAAAAATATGTATTTACAGCAAATTCAAATTGGTTAATAAATATTTCTTTAAATTTTGTTATATTGTTCTGTTCGTAAAACAATAGCATAGCTTTCTTATATTCAACTGAATCAACAGTTCTGAATGAAATTGGGCAATGCTTACTATTTATTAAAACAGCATTGCTTACTATTCGGGCAGTTCGTTTGTTTCCGTCAACAAAAGGTTGTATGTATGATATTAATACCAACGATAATAATGCTTTCTCAAATATATTTTTTTTGTTATTTACCAAATTACACATATCTGACAATGCTTCAATAATTTGAAATTCATTATCCAATGGACGATAGTTTGTCCCGGAAATACCTACTCTTCTTTTTCTTATATTTTTATCTATAGCTAACTCTTTTATCATTATGCTATGAACATCTTCAATTTTTGAAATTGTCAGAGGAATTAAATAATCGGGATTTTCAATAATAAAATCAATTGCATCCTTATGGTTTAACAGCATTATTGCTTCTTCTTTTGTTTTTCCTGAGGCCGTCTCTTTTTCCTTTAATAATCGTTCTGTTTCCAAAAGAGTGTAGGTATTTCCTTCAATTTGTGATGATTTCCAGCTCAAATCAATAGCTAATCGTTCAAATTCCTTTTTATATTCAGATTTCGTAAGCTGAGATATATTTTTCTTAAATGCTTTTTGAAGCGATGTTAATTTTTTCAATTCATTTTCTGTAAACACATTAATTTCACTTAATATTTCAGGAATAAGGGTAAAATTAAAATTTTCCCTAATTCTTCTTTCATCAATCTCTTTAGCACAATATGTTTCAATATCTATCCGTAGTAATAGTTCATAAGCAGGTGAAATCAGATATTTCGTTCCTTTTCCTTGTCCCTTTGTGAATAGCAAATTTTCAGCAGTTAATTTCGATAAGATTCTTTTTACTGTTGCATAGCTTATAGAAATTGTAATTTCATCAAATATTTCTTTTGAAGAACACTCCTGATTTTTTCTTATCAGGTCTAATATTTCAGTTTCTCTATTGTCAGGCATATTTTTGTATTTTAAGCTCACAAATATACAAAATAAAGCTCAAAATTATTACAGAATGAGCCGTATGTTTTTTTTAAATGAGCTATAACGTTTCGGTTGCCTTAAATTCGATAAGGAGGTTTCACGCCTCAGGCGTGACCAGCCTTATCTTAAATTACGGCAAAGGTGTTATCGGTGAAAAAAGCGATAATGCTGATACCTGCGCTGTATTGAGCTTGCGATGCAATGAGCCTGTCGAATTGTCGAAATATCGAACCGCCGTATTCGTGACCCGAATGTACTGTGGTCGTGCCTTCATTTCATTACGGCAGATAAATGTGTGAAGCTCTCCCCGTCAGTC
>JACQWN010000195.1 GCA_016209245.1 Bacteroidia bacterium | reverse complement strand
TTAAACAATGCCTAACTATCGTTAAATGAGATAAATACGTGAATTTAACAAACATCCGAAATGATTGAAAAAAAAGTACATTTGAAGACGGCACTGTTTAAGCCCGCAAACGTCAGAGATAATAGGCAGCCAGATAAAACACGAACGATATTGAAGTATAAAAATCAAAGATAAATATTAAAAGATAAAATTAAGCCCCAAATATTAAAGATGAAACGAAAAATGATTTATCTTTGACAGTCTAAACCTTAAAAATATAAAAATTATGAAAGGAATGATATTCAATTTATTAGAAGATTTCATTACTGAAAATTATAGTGATGAAATATATGAAGAAATTATAAGTAAATGCAATTTGAAAACCCAAGAACCTTTTGTTGGCCCAGGTACTTATCCTGATGAAGATTTATTTGAGATAATCGGTAATACAGTTGAAAAGTTAGGCGTTTCAATTGAAGATGCTTTGAAGGCATTTGGTAAATACATAATCCCTAAACTTGCAGAAAAATTTCCTGGTTTAATGGAACCATACAACAATCCTAAGGATTTTCTAAAAGTTATTGATAATATCCATTATATTGAAGTAAAAAAACTATATAAAGATGCAGAACCTCCAATATTTACTTTTATTAATCCTGCATCTGACCGCTTAATTATTAGATATAAATCAAAAAGAAAATTGTACTCTCTCGTTGAAGGTTTAATTGCTGGAGTAGCAGAATATTATAAAACATCAATCAAACAAATACGTACTATTCACGAGGTAGATGGCATAGAAGTTGGAGATTTTGATATTACATTTTTGAATCCCGTCTAAAAAAACAAAAGATAGAAGTCAAATTTCAAAGGGTAAAAAATTTATTTGGATTTTCAAAAATATAAAAAAACTCCTCATAGTAATTTTATTTGTCAAAAAAAATTTTTAATAAAGTTGTATAAATTTCCCATGTGATACTTTTTTGAAGAGAATTTATTTTTATTATAATAACATCTAAAATGGATTTACAGCAGAAACTTAAAAAAACTCAGCAAAAGGTCGACATTCTTGAGAAAATGATTGAAGAAAAAACGCGCGATCTTTATAAGATACACACTGAGCTATTAGATAAAAACAAATATCTTGATAACATATTAGAAAATATGATTGATTTATTAGTGGAGTTAAATCCTGATGCTATTATTAAAACAGTCAATAAATCAATGCTTAGTATTTTAGGATATAATAAAAATGAGTTAATCGGGAAACCTTTTAAAATTTTTTTTACAAAAAATGTATTAAAGGAGGCAGAGATTGAAGATTTAATTAAAAAAGGTATTGCCCAAAAAACAGAAATGACCTACTTATCAAAAGACGGTAAAGAAACACCAGTACTTCTTTCGACTTCATTTATTCGGGATGATAATGATAATATTCAGGGGATAGTATGTATAGGTACAGACATTACAAAAATCAAACAGATTGAGAGGGAGTTACGTAAAAAAATAAGTGACCTTGAAGATTTTACACGAATAGCCGTACAACGTGAACTTAAGATGAAAAGGATGGAAGAAGAGATGGACAGATTAAATGAAGAAATAAAAATATATCGATAAAAATGTATACAGAAAGTAATTATCCAAAATTAGAAGAGAAGACTGTAAAGGAGTTATATGATATGCAGGAAGCTTTACTTTATATACTCAAAGATATGGAGCATAGCAATAAAGAACTCCTTGATTTTCGCGAAGCAATGCTATATATGCTTAAGGATATAGATAGAATGAACAAACAATTAGTTATTCAGAATGAAGAAATTAAAGCCCAGAATGAAGAAATTAAAGCCCAGAATGAAGAAATTAAAGCCCAACGTGATGAAATAGAAGCCCAACGTGATGAAATAAGCAAACAAAATCACTTACTTTTGGAACAGAAAAAAGAATTGACAGACAGTATCAATTACGCCAAACGTATACAAACAGCCGTATTACCAACAGGTGAATATGCAAACAGCATACTTGGAAAACATTTTATTCTTTTCAAACCAAAAGACATAGTTTCTGGTGATTTCTACTGGGGAACACGAATAAATGAATGGCTTATTTTTACTGTTGCTGATTGTACGGGACATGGCGTACCCGGCGCTTTTATGAGCATGCTTGGAGTTTCTTTTCTTAACGAAATTGTACGTAGAAAAAAAATAACCAAAGCAAGCCAGGTACTTGATCATTTACGTGATTCAATAATAGAAGCATTACAACAAAAAGGACAATCCTGCGAACAAAAAGACGGTATGGACATTGTCTTGTGTGCTTTGAATACAACAAATAATTTATTACAATATGCCGGAGCTAATAATTCGTTATTTATTGTAACTGCCCAAAAAGAAATCAAAGAAATATCTCCCGATAAACAGCCCGTCGCTATTTACGAAAACATGAAACCTTTTACCAATCATATTATTAATTTACAAAAAGGTGATACTATTTATTTGACCAGCGACGGTTACGAAGACCAATTTGGAGGGCCAAATAACAAGAAATTTAAAATAAAACAACTGAAAGAATTATTCATATACATTACCGATAAAACAATGGACGAACAAAAAAATATATTGGTAACAACCTTTGAGAACTGGAAAGGAGAACACGAACAAATTGACGACGTTACAATACTTGGCTTGAAAATATGAGAATGTTTTGGACTTTAAAAAACAATAAAATTATCGGAAGGCAGCCTACATAGCTCTAATCGAGTAAGCCGCCCCGTCATAACCAAATGGCTTTTATTTTTTACAATAAAAGAGAGAAATCTGCTCCGGTTATTGTAGAACTGAAACCTGGTGAAAGTTTTTCACATACGATTGATTTTATTCAATGGACAGAGCGAAGTATTAATATGGAAACACTCAAAGGAGCTGGACTTAATCATTTGCCCCATGGAATAAAAATCAGGGCAAAATACCTAAATAGTCCTTGTGGAAATTGCTGGCTTAGCCCCCTATTGTTAGGACAGGAAATTGAGAAAAATAAAGTGTAAAATTATTATTATTTCTTTCCAAGATTATTTTTTTGTACAAAAAACTCTTTATCTTTGCAGGTATAAAATTGGGGAGCTTAGCTCAGTTGGTTCAGAGCATCTGCCTTACAAGCAGAGGGTCACAGGTTCGACTCCTGTAGCTCCCACTTAGACAGATAGCGGTTTGGTTCAGAGCATCCCGAACTTGCTTCGGGAGGGTCACAGGTTCGACTCCTGTAGCTCCCACCAGTTATGGTATTGCCTCGGCAACAATAAATGTACTGCCTCCGATAAAAATCAAATCTTCAGGATATGCCTTTTGTTTTGCCGCAGTGACCGCTTCACGCACAGTTGAAAAGCCCGAACCTTTAAGATCATACTGCCACGCTTTTTCAACAAGAATTTTTTCATCTAAAGCACGCGGAATACTTGCTTTTGTGAAATAATAGATTGCATTTTTTGGTAATATTTGTAAAATTTTATCAATGTCCTTATCGCTTACCATGCCAAAGATAAAGTGCAATTGCTTATGTGGTGTCATATTAATTTGTTCCAATACTGCTTTTATTCCGGCTTCGTTATGTCCGGTATCACAAATAATTAAAGGATTTTTACCGATTATCTGCCACCTGCCCATTAAACTGGTTTGCTTCGAGGCATTTTTTAAACCTGAATAAATTGCATTTTTTGAAATAGAAAAAATTTTTTTGCTTAAAAATTCAATTGCAGCAATTGTCGTTATAATATTTTTTTTCTGATAGAGTCCTACGAGGTCTATTTCCAGATTTTTATAAACAAGCTTATTATTTTGAATAATATTGAACGATTGTTTATTATTCATCGTCATACTTACCCCCTTCCCCTCTTTATATATAGAGAGGGGCGATATGTCCGTATTATTTATGAGCTTTGAATGACTTACAGAATATTTTTTGTCGGCAAAAAATAATGGAGCATTCATGCTTTTAGCTTTTGTTCTGAAAACCATTTCTGTCGCAGGGTGCCGTTCTCAAATAATCACAGGAACTCCGGGTTTGATAATACCAGCTTTCTCGCCTGCAATTTTTTCCAGCGTATCCCCAAGAAATTCCGAATGATCATAGCTGATATTTGTAATAACAGATAATTCAGGTGTAATAATATTTGTGCTGTCGAGCCTTCCTCCCATACCAACCTCTATTACTGCTACATCGGTATTTTGATTGGCAAAATAATCAAAGGCAAGAGCTACCGTCATTTCAAAAAAAGAAGGTTTTAATTTTTCGAAAATTTTTTTATGTTTTTCTACGAATTGAATTACTGCCTGTTTTGAAATCATTTTTCCGTTAATTCTAATTCGTTCCCTGAAATCTTTTAAATGAGGAGATGTATATAAGCCGGTTTTATATCCTGCATCCTGAAGGACAGATGCAAGCATGTGTGAAACCGACCCTTTTCCGTTTGTACCTGCAATATGAAT
>JACQWN010000202.1:5752-13066 GCA_016209245.1 Bacteroidia bacterium | reverse complement strand
TGCCCCTACAGGTTTGGAGTTTTCTCCCGGTGTTGGCTCCGTTGCTTATACACCCGCCAAAGATATTACTGCCGCAACCATAGGTGTTACTGCAAATGCAATCACGCTCACTATAACTACTGACGGAACTGCCGATGAAATTGATGAATTAACAATTTCAGGGATACAAATGAAAATAACTTCAGCAGGCGCAGGCGCTTATAACATTACTTTTGATGCAACTACAAGTACAGGTAGTTGGGGTGTGTCCAACGGCACAATCCACGGAACGCTCAATGCCTCTGTTGACCAGCCAACCATCACTTCTGCCGCAGGAACATTTACTGAAAGCAATTCCTGCCAATGGGTTACGTTATCTGATTTGGTAATTAATGAAAAAGTGATTTATTATTTCTGTCCGTCTCAATCAGGAAAAACATTAGTAATAAGCACAGCAGCCGGATTCGAGTTCAACACCGCCGTATTACCCACGGTTTCAGCTACTCCGGGTAAGGATGTTACGGTTGATTCAAGGACTGTAGCATCCGGTTCTGTTACAATTACACTGACTACCGATGCTGCGAGCGGTGAGCTTGACGAGATTACGGTTTCAGGACTGCAAATGAAAGTTACAACTGCGACTGCCGGCACATATTATATTACTTACAACGGACCTTCCAGCACAGGAACATGGCAGATTAACAACGGAACAAATGTCGGAACGCTTACCGTGAATACTCCGGCATCAGCTCCTGCGATTACAAAAGCCATAGGCTCATTTCTTGAGGGGGTTTCAACATGGTCGAACCTGACTAATATTGTTATTACAGAAACTGTTGTGACTGAATTTACAGCTTTACAATCAGGGAATACTTACGTATTGAATGCGCCGACAGGATTTGAATTTAACCCTTCTGCTTCACATTCTGTTAGTTATACAGCTTCCAGAGATATTACAGCAGCTTCCATTTCTGTAAGCGCAAGCGCTGTAACATTGACAATAACTACCGATGCAACAGCCGATCAGCTCGATGTTATTACTGTTTCAGGGTTACAGATGAAAGTAACTACAGCAACAATTGGAGCTTACGACATTACATACAGCAAATCGTCCAGTACCGGATGCTGGAGCGTAGCTGATGCAACAGATCATGCTGATCTGACGGTAAGTTTGCCGAAATATTCAAATGGAACCGGTGGCGGCGATTGGGATGTTGGAGCTTCCTGGCAAGGTGGTACGCTCCCTTTAACAACAGATCAGATAGTAATAAAAACAGGAGACATTATTAATTTGAACACTAATACATCATGCGCTGGATTAACTATCAATGGACAAATTACTGATGCGGCTAATCCTTCAAATGTTCTGACAGTTAATGGAAGCTGCACAATAAATGGTATTTTTAGTGGCGATGCTAATGGAACTCAACTTATTGTTACAGGTGATGCTACTTTAAATAACGGACAGGTTTTATTAAATTCTGCAGGTGGAGGTGGTTTATTTCAGGTTAATGGTAATTTAACTGTTTCCGGGGCATCAACCCTTACAGAAGCTAGCTCAAACCTAAATCAGAATGTCATTATTCAAGGAAATTTCATAATTAATTCAGGCGCTTTATTAAATGTAGGTGGTAGTACTCTTGATGTAACAGGTACGACAACTATTGACGGCGAAATTCAATTCTCGTTAGGCACTACCGGAAATAAAATTTTTCGTAATGACATTACAGTCGGCGCTTCCGGCACCTGGGATAACACAAATGGTGAAGACATTAATATTAACGGGGATATCGCTAATGATGGAAACTGGTTGGGATGTACCGGAGGCCAATGTGATTACACATTTGGTCTTGAAATTCCGGGAACATATACTATATCGGGGGATGCTGTTCAGATGTCAACTATTATTGTAGAAGTGTCAACCGTGGTTATTAATTATGGAGATGTTACATTAGACTTAAATGCTGCTTCCGGGTTGTTAACCGGCGATGGAACATTTACAAATAGCACAAACGGACGTTTATATATAGGTAGCGGGTTAACACCCGGAACAGGAGAAGTTGATATTGCAACGTTTAATGCTACAGATAATGAAAATGTAGTAGTATATCAAAAATCGGAAGCCCAGGTTATCAGAAAACCAACGGATGGCGGTTATTACAAACTTACATGCAAGAATGGCGGAATAAAAACTTTTTCCGGAACACCGGTTAGCGTTAGCGAATTGCTTTCTATTGAAACCGGAACGACTTTGAATGTTTCTACAAATACAATAAACGGTACCGGTGGTATTAACATGACAGGTACAAGTGTTTTGCAAATTGCAAAATTGGGTGTAAATGTTCCGGAATTAACAGCTACTGCGGCAGGTCAATCATATTTATTTGGAACAGGAAGTACATTAACACTTAATGGCGCAGGTGTTCAAACATATAACTTAACGCCAACAGGGGCAAATACGGTTTATCATCTTATTTTAGACGGAGGTGGAAAAACTATTACAGGTATTATAACTGTAAATGGCAACATCACAGTCCAGAATACAGCTACTATTGCCGCACATTCATCCTTTGTGCAAGCTACGACCGGGACGACATATTACAATTCTACTGCGACAACAACGCTTACCGCAGCTACTCCTGTAACAATCGGTAACTATTCGCAATCAGCTGGAACTTTAATAGATAATGCGATTGATATTACGGTTAGTGGAACCTCCTGGACAAAAAGCGCTGGTACTTTTACAGCTACCGGAAAGGTTTTGTTTAACAATGCTGCCGGAACTACAGTAAGCGGAGTTTCGATGACAACATTTAATAACGTAACTATTAACTCGGGAAAAACATTAATTGCGCACGCCACAGATATGGGGATAGCAGGCGCTTTTTATAATAATAGCGGTACTTTTACTCATAATAGCGGTGAAGTTACTTTTTCAGGTGCCTCATCAATTACGGGTTCTGAAACTAATTTTTATAGCGTAGAAGTGTTAAGTGGGACATTAACCGGTCATTTAACAAACTTTAATGTTGAGGGAAACTGGGTATATACCGGAGGAACATATAATACTAACAATGGTAAAGTAACTTTTACAGGTATTACGGCTACGCAAAATGTAAGCGGAAGTACAACATCATTTTACAATGCTGAAGTAAATAAATCAGCGGGAAAAGTTGACGCTCTGTCTGATATTACAGTTACAAATTTACTTACTATTACCAATGGTGTCTTAGATATGAATCTAAGAACATTAAGCGGAGCAGGAGGAATAACAATGAATGGCGGTGATTTGCAAATGGCTAAATTAACAACTGCAATACCTGAATTAACCGGAACTTATTCAATGAATGCCGGAACAGTAACGTTGGATGGAGGAGGCTCTCAGACTTTTAACACAACACCAGCCGGCGCAAATACATATTATAGTATTGTGTTAAAAACCTCAGGAAACAAAACTTTAACAGGGCTTTTGTACATAAATGGAGATGTTACTGTTACCGATGCAGCAATAATTTTCGCACATAGCGCTTTTACACAAGCTTATGGAAAAACGTTTTATTACAATTCTACCGGAACAACAAATTTCTCAACTAATTTTTCTGTTGGTAATTTTTCTCAAAACAGCACTACCGGAACATTTAATCTGAATGGAAATAATATGACAGTTTTAGGAAGTTCTTATACTTATACTTCAGGTGTTTTCAGCATATCCGGCAGGGTTGTATTCGACGACGCACAATTAGGCGCTGCACAATCCATTACAGGAGCGGTTACTTTTAATAACTTAGAAATTAATAATACAACGGGAGTGAATATTAATAATAATGAAACCGTAAATGGTGTTTTATACTTTACAGATGGAAATATAGTAACAGGAACAAATAATGTTATAATTGCATTGGGGGCGTCAATTAGCAGAACAAGCGGACATGTTGAAGGAAATCTTCAAATGGCATTTAATGGAGCAACTTTAAATCAACCGTTTGTTGTTGGAACAGGAGTGAGTTATGTGCCTGTCTTAGTTTCTTTCGCTTCAATTTCTGTTGCGGGCGATTTAATTTGTAAAGCCGTAAATGGCGACCATTTTGATATTTATTCATCTGATATTACTCCTGAAGCATCCGTTAACAGATATTGGGAAATTACAAACTCAGGAATCACATTTACGACTTATGATGTTACTTTAAACTTTTTAGCTCCTGATATAGACGCCTTCGCATCTTGGGCTAATTTTTCTATCTTTAAAAGAACAGCCGGCGTTTGGGCAGATTTAAATACAGGTTCAAATATTACTGCAAATGCAACAAGCACACAAGCATCAGGCGTTACATCTTTTAGTGATTTTGCTGTTGGCGAAAAAATAAACTTTAGTTCTGTATTAAACTCGCAAAGTGGACCAATGAACTGGAATAATCAGGATAATTGGATTAGAATTCGTTCGGGCGCTATTACTTTTAATGCCGGTAGTCCAACAGTAACCGGAAATCTTCAAACAAAATTTAGTTCAGAAATTTGTGCCAATAATGTTTTGTTACTTGAGAGCGCTCCTACCACTGTTATCGGAACGGTTTTGAATGTTGTTGATAATGATGAACTAACTTTAACAGGAAACCCTTCTTTTAATGGTACTAATGTCGGTTTTGGTATGAAGGCTATACCTGGCAGTACTCCCACTTGTGCATTACCTGTTTCTCCAAATAATATTTATATATTACGATTTAAAGATGAACCATATTCTACAAGTTTGAATAATGGCGTTTATACCTTGAATGTATCTTCCTATGTTCATGTAAGACAGCCAACTTTAGCAGGGGAAACAAATTCATGGAATATCAACGCCGGTGTGGCAACTATTGGGGGTTTTTTACAAATAGCAAGCAACGATGTTGCTGTAAATAAAATTGCCGAAGTAAACATTACTTCCGGAACGCTTAATATGTCGAATAGCAATATACAATTTGACTGCACTGCCGGAAATAATGCAAGTGGAGTTTTGAATTTGGGCGCCGGAGCGACAGTGAATTATGGTGGCAATGAGATTGGCTTAAATAATGGAGCGGGAACTATAAATCCAGGTACTAACAGTACTTTTAACTATGTTCATAATACATTAAAGCAAACTGTTGCATTTGGCGGAGCTATAAGTTATAATACCTTAAAATTCAATAACACATATACTGATGGAGTTTATAATGGAACAAGCAATGACGGTGTAGTTTTAGGCGCGGCAGTAACCGCTACAAATGTTACAGGCGATATATTAGTACAAATAGGTATTTTTGATAATGCAGGATTTGCAATAAATGGAAATGCAGGAAAATCCTTTCAGGTTGCTGCGGCATCAAAGTTTTTCTTAAGTGGAAGCAGTGTGTTTCCAACGGGTTTTGGAACGAATACAATAAATGCAACCAGCGAAACAAGATATTTACAAACGTCCAGTACTGCTGTAGATAATCAAACTTATGGCATTTTATACTTGACTCCTACCGCAAATACCGTAACATTAACTTTAGATGCAGGAACAACAAATATTGAAGGAAACTTATACCTGGGCGACGGGGTAAAAACAGCAATCGTAATAGACGCAAATACAAATGGAGCAACTGTAAATGCTTCGAAAAACGTTACTTTATACTCTAACACTACATATCAAGCCGATAATATAAATACTTTTGCGGTAGGTGGAAACCTGAATAATCAAGGAGGAACATTTACTCACAATAATGGGACAATTGCATTTAATGGAAATATAGATCAAGTTATTACAGGAACGCCGGTTACTCAAACATTTTATAACTTTACAGTTGACAAAACTGCAGGATCGCTAACAGTTGGAGGCAGTACTACAACCCTTACCGTTAATAATTATAGTAACGGACAAGGTAATTTTACCTCTCCTTCTACTTTTAATGTTAGTGGCAATGTTACTTTAGCTTCCGGTATTTATACGGCAGGAACAAATACATATATTACCGGCAATTGGACAAACGATGGTGCAACTTTTACTCATAATAATAATAAAGTTACTTTTAATAATACAGGCGCTAATCAATCAATCAATGGTATTGCAAGTCAAACATTCGGGAATATTGACCTTACTAATACAGGCCGGATTTTATCTGTTAGTGGCTTAACTACCTCTCTTACTACTAACAATTTAAGTCTTATAGCTACATCCGGAACTTTTACAGCTCCAGCAACTGTTAATATCTCAGGAAATTTGACAATTAATGCCGGGACTTATACAGCAGGCGCTAACACAAATTTAGCCGGCAATATTACCTTTGACGGTGGAACATTTACATTGGGAGCTAATACACTTACTTTTAATGGAACTGCAGATCAAACACTTGGTGGAACTTCATCTTATCCGGTTTTTAATAATTTAATAATAAATAATACTAGTGCTTCAGGATCGGGATCAGAGGTAACAATTAATAAACCTATTAGTGTAAGCGGCACATTAACATTAACTGACGGAAGATTAGCTACTACTGCAACTAATATTTTATCAATGGGATTAACAGGCGGTGTTTCAGGAGGGAACGACGATAGTTTTGTTAATGGATATATGAGTTATTCAATAGATGTTAATACGGCTGTTACAAAAATTTATCCTGTTGGAAGGAATAAGAGAATGCATAAGATGGAATTATATGTAACTCAAACTTCAGCAGTTTCTACTTTATATACAGTTCAATATATAAATTCTTCAGCACAAGCGTTGGGTTATACTTTACCGGGCACAATTACTCATGTTTCTGCAATAGGTTATTGGGAATTGCAAAAAAGTGGTGGCTCTGCAATAACTACCGCAACAACCAAATTGTATTATTTAGATATTGATGATGTTACTGACCCGCCTAATTTAAGGGTTGCGTATGGAACTCCTTCAGCATGGACAGATAAAGGCGGCGTGGGTACTACGGTTCCTACCGGAACAATTACATCAACTGTAACTTTCTTTGATGGCGGGTATCTTACTTTATCGAATAAAACAGGAGGAACAAACCCTCTCCCAATTGAACTGCTTTCGTTTGATGCGGAATTAGATGACAATCACGTTAGTATTACATGGACTACTGCAACAGAAAAAAATAACGATTATTTCACTGTGGATAAAACTATTGACGGTATAAACTTCGAAACAGTTACTTTTGTAAAGGGAACTGGAAACAGTAATCAAAAACTCAATTACAGCGTTGACGATAATGAACCGTATTATGGATTATCCTATTATCGTTTAAAACAGACCGATTATGACGGCAATTTCTCGTTTTCTGAGCTTGCACCTGTCACCCTTTTCTCTGCTCCTGAAGATGTAAAAATATCTGT
>JACQWN010000202.1:0-5746 GCA_016209245.1 Bacteroidia bacterium | reverse complement strand
TCCAAGGGGCAACAGTTTTTGTAAACTTCTGTTGTTTTGAACCTAACAGGGAAATCCTGATGGTTGTCAGAAATTTGTTAGGACAGGATTTATATTCAAAGGTCATTATAACCGAAAAATACGGTGACGTAATTGAAGCAATCGATCCGTATAATCGGTTACCCGTCGGCGTTTACCTGATTATCGGATCTTCTGATGATAGAAATTATCGCAAGAAGCTAATTGTGATAGAACAATCGGGATACCGTTAAACTGCTTTCGGGGATTGCTTCGTTCCTCGCAATGACGTAATCCGTTCGCGTAACATCAGTTATTAATTCTTTTTTGGTATTATCGCTAATCGTATGAAAGTTGTGAAAAATTGCCAACTTCATTAATATCAGGATTTCTGAAAAACAGTCAATAAATTAAATTTTCGTGCTAACTTATTCAATTTTAATTTCCATAAAATTTTTATTACAACAATTTTAATATTAGCCATAAAATCATGCCCTGTGAATTTCTGCAAAAAATAAATGGAATATTTTATGAAATTTTTATCAGGCGTTTTTTTATAGACATTAAAATGAAAGCTGTCAAAACATTTTTGTATTTTCTTTTTTGAAAAACCAGGCAAATCAAGAACTGCCTTTTGTCTTTCATTGCTATAATTCATGTTTTTGGGTAACAGCCCGTTATTCTTTGTAAATTCATACAATTCAGTGCCTTTGTAAGGAACAAAAATCGAAGTGGAGTGCCAGTCGGGCTGAATTTCCTGATTCAATTTTAATGTTTCTTGGAAATCGGAGTATGTTTCAGCAGGAATACCGATCATATTAAATATTCCGGTTTTTATTCCATATTTTTTGGCGGTACTTGCAGCTTGCCGGATATCATCATTTGAATAGCTTCTTTTCAATATTTCAGACCTAAGGCGTTCACAGCCGGATTCAATGCCGATAGTTACGGAATCGAAATTAGCTTTTTTCAGATTGCTAAATATTTGCTCGAAATTCATTTTTGGCACAATTCGCAGGTTGGCGCTGAATGATATTTTTTTTTCAACTGTTCTGTTGGATTCTTCCAGCATCTTGCATAATTTTATGAACCACTCCATATCTATGCATAAAGTCTCTATTTCAAGAAAATACTCTTTTACTTCTGGAAATTGTGTATGCAGCTCATTAATTTCGGATAATATATTTTGCTCGCTGCGTAACCTGACATAATTTCCTTCTGCAACTTTCCGCTGCTTATGATTACAGCAATATGTACAATTAAACGGACATCCTCGTCCAAGGAGTATTGAAATTCTTGTATTTCTTTCTAAAATCCATTCCTGCCAGATTTCCCGGTCAGGGAATGGTAAATTGTCAAGATTTTCTATAAAGGGGCGGTTCGGATTTATTTTTATATTTCCATTATGAAGCTTTAGCCATAGATTATTAAGATTTGAAAAGTTCTTATTTTTTTCAATTGCATCAACAAGCTCCAAAATAGGATATTCACCTTCTCCGGTACATAGTGCGTCAAAGTTTTTAAAAAGTTCTTCATTCGGATTTATTGTCGCATGCACACCGCCTAATATTAATAAAATCTTGGGATACTTAAGTTTTATATATGCTGCAATATTTTCAATAAAATCAAATTCCGAATTGACCGATGTAAAACAAATAATATCAGGTTGAAAAAAAGTTATTTTATGAGTTATTGTTTTGAAATTTCTGTTTTTGTATTTTCTGTCAAGAACTGCCAGTTGGGTATTATGTCCAGATTTTTTCAGTACAGCCGATATATAAGAAATTCCCAGGTATATTTCTTCCTCCCCTTTTAAAGGTTTTTTAATCATTATTGATTTTTGCAGGGAATATATAAACAGGATTTTCATTAATATGCCACTAATTAGTGTCTGTCCATAATGTCGAAATTTGCCACTAATTGCACGAATTAAAATCAAGTTTTTCGTGTAAATTCGTGCAATTCGTGGCTATAGATTTCTTTGTGAACTGACTTTACAGACAGACACTAATTACACTAATTTACTTATAGTGAGCTTGTCGAACTATAAGACTATTCTTTTGTATTCAAGCGAATCTTTTCCAAAATTTACTATTATGCCTACTCTTAATCTTGATGCTGCTAAATAATTCAAGATTTGTGCAACGAATTCATCAGTTATTCCTTATGAATTAATTTTTATCATATTTAATTCGTGAAATTCGTGGCTATTGAACTTTGCTGAATTATTGGTTATGGCTGCTTTTTCAGCACATATTTCATTGACAGCGTATATGTATATTGTACAACAGGTCCTACAACAACCGGATTTATTATCAGGTCATACATTTTGTAAGGAAGCTTGTTATAATAAAGAGAAGTCGCTTCATTTGTGCCAGCGTACAATTTATCGCTTTTATCAACAGCGCTTAAAGATGCATAATTAAAAGTTCCGTAACTTTCGTAACGTTCTATGGGGAAATATGTATAAATGCTTTCAGATATTGTGTGATACAGAGGAATGAATTTGACTCCTGCTTTTTTGAAATCATCAACTTTCCCGTTTAAGAGTCGGATAGTAGTATCCCGTAATGTTTTATAAATAATTTCACAATTTTTGTTCAAATGTTCAACCTTAATAATATCATAAATCTCATTTTTTGCTGCTTCAATAAGCAATTTATCGGATAGTCCAGGGTCGGAATAATTAATATGTATATTTTTCTTCAGCTCAAAGCCCTTTGGTATTTCATTATATGACTTGCTGAAAAGTTTTTTCTCGACTTCATATTCAAAAATAGGCACCTGTGAGATAAAATCAATATAAATATCTTCTTTTTTTATGCCAAGTTTAATAATGTTGTTTATATAACGGTCAATCCGTTTATTAATTAATTGGTGACCTTTCTCAATTGAATCGCATACCTGCTGAACGCCGAAAATAGCCTGGTATGAATCAGGCCTGACATTCATCAGGACACTTACCTGAACGGTAATTACCGTATCGGCAGATGTTCCGTAATAATACCTTGGCACTGTTGCCTGCTGATACGGATATGCCTGTTCAAAATCGGCAATATTCTGATTACCGGTACTATATGAAATAGACCTGCTGACTTTGGATTGGTTGTAGTTCCAGTTTCCTGCCGCCTGGCCAAATGCAAATTGGTACGTAAAAAATGCCATTGTTAATAATGTAATAATCTTTTTCATAAAAAAATCTCCTTTTATTTTCGTTTGGATACTTTAAGTTTTTCTTCACGCTCTTTTAAAAGTGTATCAAAATATGCTTTTAACATATTTTTAATTTCCCATTTTATTTTTTCCCATGTCATTCCGTTGAACATTTCAGGCATCATGGTGTTTTCCGCTTGGTCAAAGTCCTTCATTCTTAATATAACGGACTCTTCATAAGGCGCCATTGTCGGATATTTTTCTTTAAAAAATCCAATCATTTCTTTGAGACTGTAAAGTTCCAGCAGTGCGGCGATATCGGCCAGATCCTTTTTTGTTTTTCTTCCTGAAAAAGGATCGCAAGTTATTTTTATTTTTATCGCCGCAATTTCCTCAGGGTGCGCCATTCGGATATTTTCTTCAATGACCGGCTGACGGATAAATTTGCTTTTAGGATCAACAATATCAACCTTTATGCTATTTATTATTGTTGTAATCATAACACCGGGGGCGACTTTAATTCCGCCGACGGGATTAAATCTATCTTTTAGTTCAGTATAAATCCTTTCGGTAGGAAAATCATCACACGAAAATAAATCTATATCTAAAGATTCACGGTGGCCTATCTGTAAGCACAAAGCGCTTCCTCCAACAGTGCGAAAATTTTTGAGCGATTCTATTTCCATTAGCTGATGTAGAACAGTCAGTAACTGCGGGGATACTGTTTTAGCTCGTAACATTTGAACATTATTTCAGGTGTACTAAAAAAAGCGGATGCTGCCTCAAGTCCAAAAGCATTTAGATTTCTTGTAGCAAGCAAAAGTTTTTTTACATATTTTTTGCCGTAGCAAACAATGATATCGGCAACTTCCTGGAAATTACCGTAATTAAAAACACGGCAAATAATAAAATCGCTGTATCTGGTATAATCTATATCTTTTACTGGCACATCCCAAAAAACTACAGGTCTTATTTCAGGGATATATTTGGGTGTTTTCATTTTTACAAAATTTTTTGCAAATTTAAAAATAATATTTGATTGTAACCGTTTAATATATTATCAAATTGTTTTGTTGAACAATTACTAAATCATTGTTATTCTCAAAAGATTTTATTATTTCAGAAAAATATTTGTTTAGAATTATGAATAAATCTCTATTGCTGATATTACCAGTTTCAATCAGCAGAATTTTCGGAGGAGATCTTTTAAGCAGGTAATAATCAATAAAATCTTCATCTTTAGTAACGATAATGCGGTCTTCATTAATTGCTATTTCTCTTATTTGTTTATCTTTTAAAAGGTGCCCGTCCTGAAAAAAAGTTGTATGAATAGAATTATAACCCTTCCACTGAAAAAACTCAATAAGTAGAGGTGGTAATTGAGTATCAATAATGAATTTCAAACTCATATTATGGTGCAAATGTTATCATTTTTTTTGTATTAGCCATATGTGAAGCATATATAAGACAAGCCTCAATATCTTCTTTTTCTAAATAGGGATAATCATTAATAATTTCTTCTTTAGTCATACCAGAAGCAAGTAGCTCTAATAATTGAGCAACAGTAAATCTCATATTACGAATAGTCGGTTTTCCATTACACACTTCTGGATTTAAAGTTATTCTTGATAGTATTTTATTCATATAATTCTTTTTAATATTTGGTAAATTTAAGTTGTTACTAATATTCATGACACACTGATTAATATTATTTGCAAAATTAAAAATTCTATGGTTTAAATAATAACATTTAATTCTTAAAATTTTTGTTTCGGTTCAAATTTTTTGTAATTGACAGGATAATGTTTAATAAGGTAGATAGTTTTAGCTAAGATTATTGTTTATTTAAATAAAATATTATCTACTCTTTTTAATTTTCCATATTCGACAAAGCTTCGGTTTAATAAATCAAAATTTGTCTTTAAATATTTGTACAATTTGCGTGATGAATCGAATTTTTTATCTGTTATGCTATCTGTAAGATAATAAACAATTAAGCTATCGGGAGCAGCAATATCATACCTGAAAAAAGTCCACGATGAATTTGTATCAGGTAAATCCAACACAAGAACATTAAAAAATTCGCGCTTATTTATGAATGAATTATGCATTTTCAACAACATTAAATCTTCAATCGAGCTGTCTTTAAGGCATAATGTACGGAGCAAATATTCATGTTCATTAAAAGGTATAATTGTAATGAAAGTATTTTCATTTGTATCTATATCTATTGAATCGTTTGCATCATAATATTTCCAATGACCAATTAAGTTTCTATCAATTGTAAATTTTGACGGTTCACTTATTGGAACGGGAGATTCATATAAATTACATGAATATTGGAAGAATAATACTATAAAAGTACAAATTAATGGTAACCTGTTCATAACATTTTATTTTTGTTACTATTTAGAATCTGTCTATAATGTCTGATAAATTTAAAAATCATAAATATTTTGCCAGTAGAGTAGAGCGGGGAAGGCAAAATCGCCTTCCCTACCCCCTCGTCAATCCGTACATGCAGTTTTCCCGCATACGGCTTTCCTGTAAAGTTCGTCATTTTCTTACAAGTTATCATTGTTTTAGTATTTAGTTG
>JACQWN010000201.1 GCA_016209245.1 Bacteroidia bacterium | reverse complement strand
ATGCCCGATTGTTTCGGCGAATCGGGAAAACCTCATGAACTGATGGATAAATATGGTATGAAAGCAAGACATATAATTAAGGCTGTGAAAAAAGTTATTGCACGGGATTCCTCACTTCATTCGGAATGACACGCAACTTAGGGGGTTGCGGTTGCGGGCGAAGCTCGCAACCGCAACCCCCCTTTCTGATAAAAGCACTGTCATTCCGACCCCACAAGGCGGGGGAGGAATCTCTCAAAAATTAAACAGATGAAAAACACATTTTTTTTGAATATTCTGAAATTTTTTACCGTTATCATTTTATCTGATATTTTTATTTTTTTCTATTCTGTTTCCTATATCTCTGCATCAAATAACAAAACCGACAGCTTACAAGCTTTATATGAAAAACAAATTGACGACGTTGCACGAATCAAAATTTTACTTAAACTGTTTAATGAATATTATAAAACAGATATTCAAAAAGCAATTGAATGCGGAAATAACATTTTAAAGCTTCGGTCTAAAATACGGTGTACCCGGCGCTTTAATGAGCATGCTTGGAATTTCGTTCCTGAATGAAATTATTCTTGATATGAAAATTACGGTTCCTTCAGAAATTCTCGATATATTAAGGAAAAAAATTATTGAAACATTAAAACAGTCGGGCGAGATAGGGTCGGCAAAGGATGGGATGGATATTGCATTAGTGGCTTTAAATATGACATGCCTTCATTGGAAAGGAAAAGATGAGCAAGTGGATGATGTATGTATTGTTGGGGTAAAAATAACATGACCAAGAACATTTAAGAGAGGTTTGGAATGTAGAGACGTTGCATGCAACGTCTCTACATTCCAAACCTCTCTTAAAAAATATATATTATTTTTTCTGATATTCTCTGCATTTAACAGCTTTTTCCCTTTTTTATCAGAGGCGGCAATAGAACGGGATCCCCAGCTTGATTCATTGGTGAATTTACTGAACCATGCACCGGAAGATACATCTACAGTATATATCCTTGATAATATAGCATTTGAACTATTGGGAAAAAACATGGATAAAGCAATTGAATATGCACACAAAGCTTTGTTATTAAGCGAAAAGCTTGACTTTATTAAAGGAACGGGATTATCTTATCGGCGGCTTGGCAGCATTTATTATATGCATAACAATTATACAAAAGCCCTTGATGCTTACATCTCGGCTATTCCGGTTTTTTTGAAGCTTAATGATAAAAAGCAGTTATCCGATTGCTATTTTTCTGCCGGTATTATCAATTATCTTCAGGCAAATTATGAAAAATCGCTTGAATATTATCTCGAAGCTATGAAATTGCAGGAATCGTATAATGACAAGGAAGGGCTTCATTCCATCTATAATAACATCGGACTGATATACCATAGTCAGCAGAATTATAATATGGCGCTGAAATATTATTTCAAGAGTCTTGAAATAGCTGAAGAAAAAGCGAATAATAAAGGAATTGGAACATCGTATAATAATATAGGTGAAATATACAGAGAATTAAAAAAGTATGATAAGGCGCTTGAATATTATTATAAATCGTTGAATATTAAAATGAAAGAAAACAATCTGGAAGGATTGGCTTTAACATACAGCAATATCGGAAGCATTTATTCATATAAAGGAGATTATGATACGGCTTTTTCTTACCTGATGAAATGTATGGATATCAGAGAAAAACTCGGCGACAAATATGGAATTGCAACCGCCTATAATACTATCGGAAATTTTTATATTCAAGCGAATAAAAAGAATGCAGCTAAGGAATATCTCACAAGGGCATACTTGCTTGGTAAAAATTTAGGAATACCCGAGATTATCAAAGATGCAGCAAAAGGATTAAGCCAAATTTATTCGTCATTGTATAATTATCAAAAAGCTTATGAATATCAGGCAATCTTTCAATCAATGAACGATTCCATATACCGTGCCGAAAATATAAAAAAACTTACTCAGGCGGAAATGCAATATGAATTTGACAGGCAATTAAAAGAGCAGGAATTTGAGCAACAGCGAAAACAGTTGGTACAACAGGAAAAAATAAACCGGCAAAGAATACTTAATATTTTTCTTATTACCGTTGTAATTTTATTATCTCTTCTTTCTTTTTCTATTTATAGTAATTTCAGAAGCATTAAAAAATTTACTAACCAGCTGAACGAGCACCGGATTAATATTTTGCAACAAAAAGAAGAGCTTGAGCTTAAGAACCAATTAATAAAACAACAAGCTGACCGGTTGGAAATAATAAATCTTGAGCTGGAACGGCTGTCAATAGTCGCCAGTCATACCGATAATGCAATAATAATAACTGACGAAGCTGGCAATTTTATATGGGTAAATAACAGCTTTTCAAGGATGTTTGAGTATTCCCTGGAGCAAATTGTTGAAAAAAACCCGAATATTTGCAGCCCATCAACTCCTGATTATATCAAGCAGTTAATTCAAAAATGCATTGAATTAAAAGAAACGGTAAGCTATGAATATCTCGCCTCAACACGTACAGGTAAGGAAATTTGGGTTAACGTGACACTAACACCTATTTTAGATAAAAATAGTAATATTATCAATCTTGTTGCAATTGATTCGGATATTACGGAATTAAAAAATGCAGAAGAAAAAATTAGGCAGCAGCGTGATATTTTACAATATCAGCAAAAAGAGATTACCGACAGCATAAAATACGCCTTACGAATTCAACAGGCAATATTGCCCAATCTTGAAAAATGTTTCATCACTGATGTGTGTGATGAAACATTTATAGATCACTTTGTGCTTTTCAAGCCCAAAGACATTGTCAGCGGCGATTTTTACTATATTTATAAGTCGCACAACTGGTCGGTTTTCGCTGTTGCCGATTGTACGGGGCATGGTGTTCCCGGCGCTTTTATGAGCATGCTTGGGATTGCTTTTCTAAATGAAATAATCGGAAAGTCACACATTTCTCAGGTAAGTCAGATTCTTGACGAGCTCCGTGAAAAAATTATCATAACATTACAGCAGAAAGGTATGTCTGATTCTGCTTCTACTTCATCAGATAGCTGGGCTACGGCGGTCAAGGATGGGATGGATATCGCTTTATGTGCAATTGATAATAATTCAAATATGATGCAGTTTGCAGGCGCCAATAATCCTTTATATATAATAACGCCTGACCTGCAAGGTCACCATAATAAAGTTAGTAGCCCAGGCGCGGGTAATACAGCTGATTCAGGCGACCTTGCGGGTCAGGCGTTATTAAAAGAAATAAGAGCGGATAATATGCCTGTGGCCATCTATGAAAATATGAAGCCATTTACAAATCATACACTTCTGTTGCATAAAGGCGATTCATTATATTTGTTTTCAGATGGCTTGGCCGATCAGTTCGGCGGACCAAAAGGGAAAAAATTCAAAATCAGACAATTCCGGGAATTTCTGATTAATAATCACAGCAAAACAATGTCTGAGCAAAAGGAAATCCTTAATAATACAATAGAACAATGGATGTCGTTTATAAATTCTGTATCAGGACAAAAATATGAGCAGACTGATGATATTACGGTTATAGGAATAAAAATATAACAATAGATTATCTTGATACCGGATTATATACAGTAAAAATTCGCCAAGGAAATAATATTTATTATTCTAAAATTGTTATACAATGTCATGGATGTATATTTTAGAATGTTCCGATGGAACTTACTATACGGGAAGTACGGTTGATCTTGAACGAAGATTAATAGAACATCAAAATAGTGAAGGAGCCAATTATACAAAAAGACGCCTTCCTGTAAAGCTGGTATATTTTGAGGAATTTGCCAAAGTTAGTGATGCTTTTTACCGGGAAAAACAAGTACAGAAGTGGAGTCATGCAAAAAAGAAAGCGTTGATGGACGGTAAAACCGATTATTTGAAATTATTAGCTAAAAAAGTATTCAAAAAGTAGCGGTTTTCGTATCGAGATAACCGCTTTATTTGTGGTTACCTCGATACATCTGCTTACGCAGACACTCGGCAACCACGTATTCGCGGTTATCGAGTGATTGCCCCGGCAATCGCTTTTTACGGTTGTCGAGTGATTGCCCCGGCAATCGTATCGAGACATCCGTATTCGCGGTTGTCGAGTGATTGCCCCGGCAATCGCT
>JACQWN010000200.1 GCA_016209245.1 Bacteroidia bacterium | reverse complement strand
TTTCAATTTTAGAGATTAATAAATTAGCAAGGACTTTTACAGCTATATTGCCGGCTTTTCTATGCAGCATTTTACATGCATATATTGTACCTGCAGGACTACAACCATTGCCCGGTTTTCTGATTATGGAAACCGGCCTGGCTATGTTGCCATTTGCGCTTTTCAGACTAAAAAATGAAAAATACTTTTTAATTCTTGCATTATTGCTCGCAGTTGTACCAATAATTGTATATAACCGGCTCAACCAATGGCTTGAAATAGAATATCCTGAGATATACAGATATTATTACAGCAAAATATTTTCATATATTCTTGTGTTTGCTGGATTATTTACCACTATTGTTACAGTATCATTAATAATATATAATAATTTTTTATCTGAAAAGCGGAATGATGAATTACTGTTGGAAATTGAACAATCTTATAAAAAAATTAAATTTTCTGAGGCAGAGTTGGCAACTACGATTAAAAAATTTGAAGAATCTCAAATTTTGGAGAACCAGCGAAAAATTGAGGATGAAAAAAGAAACTGGACAACCCAAGGTTTAGCAAAATTTGCTGACCTTTTGAGAAAAGAGTCCACCGATTTTAAAGGATTTGCTTATGTAATTATCAGCAGCATTGTTGATTATGTTAAGGCGAATCAGGGCGGATTATTTCTTATTAATGATGAAAATAAAAATGAAAGATATATTGAGCTGATAGCTTCTTGTGCATATAACCGCAGGAAATATATTGAAAAAAGAGTTGAATGGGGGGAAGGCATAATAGGTCAATGTATTTTAGAAAAAGAATCTGTATATATGACAGATATCCCTGAAGATTATATACATATTACTTCAGGGCTCGGAACGGCAAATCCCAAGAATCTAATAATTGTCCCGCTTAAGTTGACCGACCAAATTTTTGGCGCTGTCGAAATAGCTTCATTCAATAAATTCGAATCATATCAGATAAAATTTATTGAGCAGGTCGGTGAGAGTATCGCTTCAACCATTTCAAATGTAAAAATAAATATGCGTACTGCGGCATTGTTAGAACAATCGCGGCAACAAGCAGAAGAAATGCGTTCCCAGGAAGAAGAAATGCGCCAAAATATGGAGGAGCTGCTTGCAACACAGGAAGAAATGACTCGTAAAGAAGCCGAAATGAAAAATGATTTGGCACAGCTAAAGCTTGAAATTGATAATTTCCATATTGCTGTTAATAATACATTTTTTGTAATAGAGTATGATATGCAGGGAATATTTTTAACAGCTGACGAAAATTTTTTATTACAGACCGGTTGCAGCATTGCTCAACTTTTGGAAAAAAATCACAAAGATTTTTCTTCTGAAAAAGAAATTCAAAGCAAAGAATATGCTGATTTCTGGCAAAAGCTGAATAATGGATTGGTGCAGGAAGGAGAATTTTTACATATTTTTTCCGGCAAAGAAATCTGGTTGCACGAAACTTATACACCTGTAAAAAATAAATCGGGTGAGTATTTTAAAGTAATTGTTATTGGGAATAAAATTGATAAATTAATAAATGTCTGAACTTGAAATAGCTTTTAAGAAATTTAAGGAAGCGGATGTATTCATTTCCGATCAGTGGCTGAAACAAATAAAAGCAGAATATGTTTTTACTTCCAATAAAAAAATCGGCATTTATTGCCTTTCAGATTTTTTATAATCAACCATTCCCTGATGGAAATAAGCGTGTGGCACGATTAGCAGTAACTTATATCATGATGAGCAAAGGATACCCTTTAGCATGTTTTAAAGGGGTTGGTACAAATTTTAATGAAGCCTTGTTAAGAAGTTATTTTTCTAAAGACTTTAAGTCATTAATGGATAATATCAGCATGGAATATACTCAGCAACTTTTAAAATACATATCTGTTTATAAGGAATTAAGCAAGAAAACAAAACCGCCTAAGCTTGGCGATGATTTGTCAATGATTTTTTAACTAAAATATTAAAAACTATGAAATTTGGAATAATAATATTTCCGGGTTCTAATTGCGACCATGATATGATATATGTATTAAGAGAAATTATGGAGCAGAATGTAGTTGAACTATGGCATAAAAAGCAGGATTTGCAGAATGTCAGCGCTATTATATTGCCTGGCGGCTTTTCATATGGCGACTACCTTAGGTCGGGGGCAATAGCAAGACATTCGCCAATAATGGAAAAAGTTATTGGTTTTGCAGAAAAAGGCGGATTCGTATTTGGTGTTTGCAACGGATTCCAGATTCTGTGTGAAGCCGGCCTTTTGCCAGGTGCTTTATTATATAATACAAACCAGCAATTTATTTGTAAAAATGTCTGTATAAAACCGGAAACATTAAAAACGCCTCTAACTAATGCTATTCCCGACAACAGAGCGTTAAAAATCCCCATCGCTCACAAAGAAGGCAGATTCTATGCCGATAAAGATACATTGGTCTCCATGCGGAACAACGGTCAGATACTATTCCGCTATTGCGATGAAAACGGGAAAGTATCCCGTGATTTTAACCCCAACGGCTCGATTGATAATATCGCCGGCGTTTGTAATAAAAAGAAAAATGTCTTTGGCATGATGCCGCATCCCGAAAGAGCATCAGATGATGAACTTGGCAATACCGACGGAAAATTTATTTTCGATTCAATTATTTACCATCTGAAATAAAGCGAAATTTGGAATGTAGGGACGTTGCATGCAACGTCCCTACATTCCAAATTTCGCTTTATTCCAATATTAATAAGTTGTTATCTGAAAATTATCACTTGTATCATTTATACTCGACGTTAAATGTGTGATTTTAACCTGATAGTCGGTTCCATTTGTGAGCGAATTTGGAACAGACCACGAAAAATAGCCGTCATTTGATGTGCCGGTAGAAATGATAAAAATACAAAAACCTGCTTTAAGCAGATCTATTTTTACCGACCCGCTATAACTTCCGGAATTCCAATATATAGAGCCAGAATAACTTTTATACCATACTGTGCTTGAGCTTGGTGATGTTATTGTAATATAATTCGTATTAGTAATAGAAAAATCATTGCTAAAATCGTAAATAAGGGGATATGACTCAGCGGAAATCTTAATTTGGTAGTCGGTTCCTGTCGGTAATGTATAAGGCACTGACCAGGAATATGAACCATCGGAATATTCATAGGGATCAATAGAAACGTAAAAAGTATCCGCTTTATAGAGATCAATTTGAATATATTCGGAAGATGAAAGATTATCGGTCCATTCAATATAATATGTTGTGCCTGTATTCCATGAAGAAGTGGAAGTAGGGGTAGTAACATTAATATTCAAATTATTTGTTATTGTAAAATCATTACTGAAATCAAAAACTGTCGTATCGCTGAAAGCAGTAATTTTAATCTGATAATCATTACCTGTGGGACAAGTGTAAGGAACTGTCCATGAATATGATTCATTTGAAGAATAAGGATAATAAATGAATAAAAATAAGGTATCGGATTTATAAAGCTCTAATACGAGAGAACCCGGAGTATCAAGATTATCGGTCCATTCAATATAATAATATGTGCCTGAATTCCAATTTGAAGATGATGTGGGGGAGGTGATTGTTAAAGGCTGTGACACCACTATTATTGCAGTAGCTTTATCTTCCTTTTTTTCCTTTTTGGAATAGGCAGTCAGAGTGACAGTAAAATTTCCGGCGGAATTATATATATGTATGGGATTTTCCTGCGTAGCAGTAATGCCATCGCCAAATTCCCATAAATAGCTAACGGCATCTTCCGATTTATTCGTAAAAATTACACTTTCCCCGATTGAAACGCTCAGTGGAAACGCGGTGAAAGAAGCACTAGGCGGTTTCTTGCACGAAATTACCATAGCAGCCAATATCACCAGAATACTGATAAATAATACTCTTTTGCTCATAATACTAGATTTTAGAATTAATAATAAAAACCCAAAAATAGATAATATTTTTATTTATGCAAAATTGTTGTTCGGCATTTAATGCGAATTTTAAACGGTTCTAAATGTCTGAACTGCTGATTACTTATCTTTGTGTTTTAGAGTGCAGATGTTTTTTTCGTCTCCTGCGGCACCGCCACCGAGTCCGATTTCTGGATGTCAGGAACTTCGGCAGGGTATTTTTATTATCAGCCGAATTATTTATTTTTGCGGAACTTGGGGTTTTGGATATTCCTGGTATTAATTTTAACGTGCTGCTCACATCATGAGCAAACCTCAAATACCATTCAAGCAACTGCAATTGATTCTCTTACGCTTGTACAGACGCACAGCCGTGCGTCTCAGCCTGTCTTTTATATAAACCCCGATTCTCTTACAATTATTACCCCTGGCGAAAACGGCATTCCATTACCACAAACGGTTAAAGCAGGCACACCCAAAATAGTACCCACAAACACCAATATCCACCCTGCCGGTGAACCGAAGATCATCCCTGCCGGTAATCCCGATATTATAAATGTTTCGCCCCGAAATTTCGGGGCGAAACATTTTATTAACCCCGCCACCGGCGACACCCTCCAACCCCCCAAAACCGTTCCCGCTATTGACAGCCCGTTCACAGCAGGCATTCCCGAAGTGGTTATTGCCAAAGACGCCTACATACGCGACGATAATCCTGAAAATTTCAGCTCGTTCAGCAAACTGCAGGGCTTAAAGCACGACGTTATACGATGCATGCTGCAGGACAAAAGCGGTAACCTCTGGTTCGGAACTTCTGGCGGAGGTGTATCGAAATACGATGGGAATTGCGAAGCAATCGCGAACACCAATAAAAATAAACAATCTGTGAGCAAATGTTTTACACATTTTACCGAAAAGCAAGGCTTATCGAATAATAATGTATGGTCAATCTTACAGGACAAAGAATACATTATTAAAGCATAACAAACAAAAACAAAATATCTATACTGATAATCAATATATTTTAC
>JACQWN010000199.1 GCA_016209245.1 Bacteroidia bacterium | reverse complement strand
TAGTTTTGGCGGCAATGCGAAATTTATTTGGGATAATACGAACAATCGGCTTGGGGTTGGAACTTCATCGCCAAAAAACTTATTTCACCTTAATGGTACATCTGGCGTATATGAACAATTTACAAATACTGCCACTTCCGCTTCCGATGCAAATAAGGGATTTAAAGTAGGAATTGACAAATTCGGGAATGCACAACTTATACAATACAAAGATATGAGTATGATGTTTTATACCAACTCAGGTATCAGTACATTTGAACGTATGAGAATAACCTCTGGTGGTAATGTGGGAGTCGGCACTTCGTTTACCGATGTTCTTCCACCTATACGCAGGTTAGAAGTGTTTTACAATGGCGGAACACCACAATTCCGTATCTCTTATAAATTAAATGCTACAGCAAGCCTGCGTGTTTACACCGATTTCCAGACCATGTCCACCGGCGATTTATTTATAAACCCTATGAATGGAACAAGCCCCCGTTATGTTGGAATTGGAGTAACGAATCCATCACAGAAATTGGATGTTGATGGAAATATCCGTTCAACCAATTTGGGCGGTAATGGAATAGTGCTGGTTAATGCAGATAATAATGGAACTTTACAGAAGATATTACCAGGTTCCGTCGGTCAGATACTTACTCAGACAAGTAGCGGGATTCAATGGCAAAACGCAGCCGGCGGTCCATCTATCTGGACAAAATTGGGGAATCAGATTTATGTTACGGATATTAATGATAAAGTTGCAATTGGTACAACATCATCGTTAGCAAAATTTGCTGTTTTTAATAATAGTCAGGAAATTGCTGTTTCTGTAGTTACAGATGGTTCAGCGATGTCTTATGCAAAAGGCTTTAGCGCCTCGGTTATGGGTGGTACCGGTGAAAATATCGGATTGGAAGGTTATGTTAATTCAAATAGCCCCAATGCTCTTAATTATGGTTTGGTAGGTAATGCTTATGGTACTTCTGCACAAAATACCGGTTTAACGGGTAGTGCCTATGGTGCATCAAATAGTAATATCGGTATTAATGCAAATGCATATGGTTCTCCTAATTCTAATTATGGTATACGAGCTGATGCATCATTGGGTTCAACTTCTTGTGGAATTAGTGCATCGGCAAATAATGCCACATTTGAAAATTATAGTATAAACGCACATGCGTCATTTGGTTCAAATTCTTATGGAATTTATACATCAGCAAGTAATGCCACATCTAAAAATTATGGTATAAACGCTAATGCGTCATTTGGTTCAATTTCTTATGGAATTAAGGTATCGGCAAATAATGCCATATCTTATAATTATGGTATTTATGCTTCTGCTATTGGTAATAACAGCTATTCAGGTTATTTTGACGGGAATGTTCATGTTATTGGTAATATTACTGCAACAGGTTCAATTACCCCAAATTCTTCAGATATTATGTTTAAAGAAAATATCAATCCCATTCCAAGCTCTATCAATATTATTACACAATTAAATCCTGTTAAATTTAATTACAAAACTAATGATTTTGCTTATATGAATTTACCCGAAGGCCAACAATATGGATTAATTTCGCAGGAAGTAATACAAGTTTTGCCTGAAATTGTGAAAGAATATTGCTATCCTGCAGAATACGATTCTTTAGGTAATTTAATACATGATACCTTACATTATAAAGGTTTAAACTATAATGCTTTTATTCCTATTGTTATCCAGGCCGTCAAAGACCAGCAAACCCTAATCAATGGTCAACAATTAACAATTGACAGTTTAACAGTATTAGTAAATATTCTGCAGCAGCAAAATTCCGATTCGGTCCAATCGCAAATCAATACAATCAACACCCAGCTTGCCGCTATACAAAGCTGCATTGACAACCTTCCTTCCGGCTTGGGTTGCGACGGCGGCGCCAAAAACGGTAATGTAAATAATAATGCAACTACCATTACGCATGTAGAATTAAAGCCGGAAGAAATAATTCTGGACCAGAACAACCCAAATCCGTTCAAGGAAACAACTACCATCAATTATTTTATTCCGGATTATATTGTCTTTGCTCAAATTATTTTTACCGATAATACCGGGAAAATAATAAAAACGGTTGATATTAATGAGAGCGGTTACGGGCAGTTGAAAGTAAAGGCGGAAAAGCTTATGAGCGGAATATATAATTACAGCATTGTAATTGATGGAAAAATAGAGGAAACCAAGAAGATGGTGAAAAACTAAAAACTAGTGTTGCGACAATTTAATTTTAAGACCTCACAGGTTTCTAAAACCTGTGAGGTCTGGATTAAAAAATTGTTTTCAATGTTTCATTTTTAAATTGTCAAGACACTAGTGCGGGCTATAATAATAAAACAGGGTCCTATAATTCATTTCACGGTTTTAATGCAGGACTTAACAATGACGGTTCCTATAATTCCTTTTTTGGAATTGCTGCAGGCGCATACAATACTGCAGGTTTAAATAATACTTGTTTTGGTTCTTTTGCAGGTTACACCAATACCACAGGCAGCAATAATACTTCTCGGTTATATGGCTGACGGTACTGCCGACTTAACTAATGCCACCGCCCTTGGTTCAGAAGCAATAGTTAAGAATAGCTACAATATGATTTTAGGCAATAACAGCATGAGAGTGGGTTTGGGTTTATCAGGAGAGCCGACAGGTCCTCAAAATAATCTGGAAATTCGCGCAACAGATATAAACGGTAATCCAGTCAGCAATGCAAGCGGTTTGCAGTTTAGAAATCTTAAAGAAACATCTACAGTCCATGATCCAAATATTACAAATACAGTTTTAAGCGTAGATGATCTTGGTAATGTAATCTTGGTAAATGACCAAACTGGAACAGGTGGCGGTAATCCTGCACCTCCTTTACAATCAGTTCAGTTTAATAAAGGTGGTATTTGGGGTAGTTGTTTTACAATATACGAAATTTGAAAATATTTTTATAGAAATACTATGTGTTTTAAAAATTTATGCTTAATTTTACAAAATGAAATTCCGCTCTAAAATATTATTCCTTTTTTTCTCTCTTATCACTTGGGCTGGCGGTTATTCTCAAAATTTGGTAAATAATCCGAGTTTTGAGGAAAGGGATACTTGTGGAATTGCTGGAGATTGTCCTACTTGCTTTAGCTTGGTTTGCATTGCAACAGGATGGATGACAGCAAAAGGTACACCTGATTATTTTCATGCTTGTGATACAAACAGGGTTTGTATTTTCGGTGGTCCTGAAATTGGAAAAGTTGCTGTACCTAAAAATGCCTTCGGATATCAAAATGCTGCAACAGGAAATGCTTATGCCGGTTTTTATACATATCTGGGTTACAATCCAAATAACAATAATGAAAGAGAGTGGCTAAAATGTGCATTAATTAGCCCGCTTACTATTGGGGAAAAATATTCTATAAGTTTTAAAATATCTTTAGCCGATAGCGTTAATTGCGCGTCCAATAATATCGGGGTTCTGTTCTCAACTGTTTCTCTTTCGTATCAAGTGTATGATCCTCAACCCAATTATTCTCAATTTAAAACAGAAATTATAGTTGAAGACACGAGTAATTGGACTTATGTTTCGGGAGAATTTATTGCTGATTCAGCATATCAATATATGATGATAGGCAATTTTTATGATTATTCTTTGAGCGATTCCATTTTTTATCCTACAAGACCAGTAAAGCATAATTTGGACAGTTCAGAGTGTTATGCTTATTACTATTTTGATGATATTTCTGTAGTTGCTGATACAATAAATGACATATCGGAATATGATATACAATATAAAATTTCTATATTTCCTAATCCAATTAATGATAAACTAATAATAGAATTTGATAATACTTTAGAAACTAATGTTATAATATATAATTCAATAGGACAACCAATATATCAACAAAGTATTTTTGAAAAATATATTGCTATTGACTTATCACTTTTTGCGAATGGAATATACTTAATTCAAATTTATCAAAACAACCAAGTATTTAATAAAAAAGTTTTGATCAAATAATTTTTTTAACAATTAAAATTAAATAAAAATGAAACAAAAAAAAGTAACAAAGAGAAAAATGCTAATTGCTGCAATCATAGTATTGACAGTAAGCAGCGGACTATTTGCACAAGGCAATAGTCAAAATAATAGCAGTGGTCTTTGGTATGCTATAGATGGGGATACTGTTACTACAAACAGGGAAGTCCTTACAAAGTATGACAGGAGTAAATTTTAATACGTTAATCAATGCAAACAATGCAGGCAAAGTCGGTATTGGCCTTTTTAATCAACAACCTACTTACAGATTAGATGTAATGGATGATATTAATATATGGACTTCAGGTGTAAATCAAGGCTACCGAATAGGCGGGGCGGTTGTTTTACAAAATACTAAATTTGAAAATATTTTTGTTAATTTAAATAATTTTTCGTAACATTGCACCAATGAAAAAATTTTTACACATACTTTTTATTTTACAATTTGGATTTTGCAATTTGCAATTTGGATTTACTCAGAATTTGGTGTTCAACCCAAACTTCGAGGAGTATTACCAATGCCCACAATATCCGGGTAATGTTTATGCTAATGGATGGGAAATGTATTATACACCCGACTATTTTAATACATGTGAAGATTCTTTATACATAGTTTCTGTTCCTTATAATTGTTTAGGTTACCAAAATGCTTTATCAGGTGATGGGTATTGTGGTTTATTTACATATGGAACAACTTATTTTCCTAATTACAGGGAAATATTATATTGTCAGTTATTAAACCCATTAGTTGCAGGTAATAAATATTATATTAGATTTTATGTAAGTTTAGCTGACCAATCCAACTGCGCCACCAATAATATTGGTGTGTTATTAACTACTACTTATGTTGATTTTAGCGGGTATCCGATACCTCTTACAAACTATTCTAATTTAAAATCACATTCAATTATTTTAGATTTGATAAACTGGACTAAAATTGATACTGCTATTATTGCCGATTCATCCTATTTATATCTGTATATCGGTAGTTTTTATGACAATCTGCATACAGATTCTATTTTATTTAATCCTCTATTTACAGCCCAATGTGCTACACTTCAAGATAGCAATAGATGTATTTCTTATTATTATATTGAAAATGTATGTGTAGCCGAAGATTCAAACGATTGTAATCTGATTTCTGTAAATAAAATTAAAGAATACAACAATAATTTCAATGCATATTACAATCCGTATGAAAAAGCTATTAATTTTGAATTTGACGAATCGGAATACGATTTAAACTCTATCTATGTTGAACTCTATAACACTTTAGGTATTATGCAAAGTATTAACGTCTTAAAAACCAGTAATAACAGGTTTAAAATTTTTAATAACAATCAAACATT
>JACQWN010000198.1 GCA_016209245.1 Bacteroidia bacterium | reverse complement strand
AAGCACATTGTATTTCGGAATGGGGTCATGATTTTAGGCCGGAATACCGTCGTATCAGACCGGTCATAAATGAAATTGGCCGGAATCCTATTATTGCACTTACCGCAACTGCTACACCCAAGGTACAGCATGATATTAAAAAGAACCTCGGCATGCTTAATGCAAATATTTTTAAAGTTTCGTTTAACCGCCCAAACCTCTATTATGAAGTCCGTCCAAAAGTTAATGCACTTAAAGAAATTATTAAATTCGTAAAAAGCAATTCCGGTAAATCAGGAATTATTTATTGTCTTAGCCGTAAAAAAGTCGAAGAAATTGCTGAAACTCTAAATGTTAATGGTATAAAAGCTCTTCCATATCATGCAGGAATGGATTCTGCGACCCGCACACGTAATCAGGATATGTTTCTGATGGAGGATGTTGATATAATTGTTGCTACTATTGCATTTGGGATGGGGATTGACAAGCCGGATGTGAGGTTTGTCTTTCATTATGATATTCCTAAAAGTCTTGAAAGTGTATCGCTTTTTATAGCTATAATGATATTCAGAAACTGGAAAAATTTATGCAGGGTAAGCCCGTTGCCGAACAAGAAATAGGTAAGCAACTTCTACTTGAAACTGTAACTTATGCCGAATCTTCCGTTTGCCGGCGCAAACAACTCCTGCATTACTTCGGTGAAGAATATCCTACCGATAATTGTGAATCGTGTGATAATTGCCTTAATCCAAAAGAAAAATTCGAGGGCAAAGATAATGTTTATCTTGTATTGGAAACCGTTCAGGCCGTAAGAGAAAAATACAAAGCCGACCATATTGCCGATATTATTGTTGGAAATACTACTTCTGCCGTACGTGTTTATAAGCATGATGACCTTGAATTATTCGGCGAAGGAGACGAACACGATAAAAAATTCTGGAATGCCGTAATACGTCAGGCGCTTATAGCAAAATTTCTGAACAAAGATATTGAGAATTACGGGCTTCTTAAGATTACTGAAAAAGGACATGACTTTCTTAAGAATCCGTATTCTTTTATGCTGACAAAGGACCATGATTATGAAGAGGAAGACGATGATATGCTCCTGCGTCAACAAGTCGGTGCTAATACAGTTGACCCTGCTCTTTTTTCTCTCTTAAAAGATTTGCGCAAAAAAATATCCAAAAGATTAAATCTCCCGCCATTCGTAATCTTTCAGGACCCATCGCTCGAGGATATGGCTATCCAGTATCCTGTTACTATAGACGAAATGAAAAATATTGCAGGTGTCGGTACGGGAAAAGCCACAAAATATGGACAAGAACTTGTTGACCTTATAGTAAAATATGTTGAAGAAAACGAAATTGAAAGGCCTCAGGATATAGTCGTAAAATCGGTGGTCAATAAATCGGGAATTAAAGTTGATATTATTAGAAATATAGACCGTCAGTTACCCTTAGAGGATATTGCTGATTCAAAAGGTATCACCATGACCGAACTTCTCGCCGAAATCGAAGCTATTATCAATTCCGGAACCAAGCTTAATCTGAACTATTACATAAATGAAATACTCGACAATGAACAACAAAATAGAATTTATGATTATTTCAGAGAGGCAGAAACCGAATCCATCGGGACCGCATTAAATGAACTTGGAGAAGATGAATATACTGAAGAGCAAATCCGCCTGATGAGAATCAAATTTATTTCAGAAATCGGACATTAAAAATTCAATTTACTGACCCCTGATGGAAATGGTTCTTAAAGTAGAAAATTTAACTAAAATATATAAGAAAAAAAAAATTATATCGGACGTTTCATTCTCTGTTTCACAAGGGCAAATATTTGGCATACTAGGTAAAAAATATAGCGGTAAAACAACTATACTAAATATCATTACCGGCCTTGTAAAACAAGATGCGGGAAAATATTGGTGGTTTGATGATACCTCATTAAATCATAATATTCGCAAAATGGGTATTATGGTCGCTTCTCCCGGATTTTATCCCTATTTATCATTAGAAAAGAATCTTGCGATTATTGCATCTATAAAGGGAGAGGACTTTGAGGAGCTTGAGCGAACGCTTTTCATAACAAATTTAACCGGGCTTCGAAAATTGAATTTTAAGGCGCTTCCTGAATCTTCAAAACGACGTGCATCACTTGCTTCTGCACTTCTTGGCGACCCTGAAATTCTTATTCTTGATGAACCATCAGCCGGAATGGATATAAACAGTTTTATCGAAACAAGACAGATATTACGGCAAGAAATAAAAAAAGGAAAAACTATTATAATTACAAGCGAAAACCCTGAAGAAATTGAAAAATTATGTTCTCTTGCTGTTTTAATTGAGCATGGAAAAATTTATGCATCAGGGAAAGTTACCGACCTTATCCATAGCGAAAATCAGGTAACTATCTCGACCGAAAGAGTTTCTGAACTATACAATTTATTATTATCTTCCGGCTTAACAAAAAAAATACAACAATCCGATTATGATATTAATATTACTCTTAAAGATAATATAACACCTGCTGATTTAAACGGCTATGCATTTAAAAACGGGTTTATTCTTTCAAAGCTCGAGTTCAAAAAAGCCGGTTTGGAAATTCTTGCAGAAAAATTATCAGAACAATAATTTTATATCTTTCGTTGTGGTGTCATTAATAAATACCGAACTAATCAGAGCTTTATCCAACAAAGTTTTCCGGATAGTGATATTTCTTCATTTGAGTATTTTTATATTGGTCTGCATAATATTATCGAATGTTGAAATTTTCGGTGAAGATTTACATGATTTTTTCCGTTTCGGAGAGGTATGGCATACAATTTCATGGATTGGCCGATGGCTAAACCCGGTATTAGGTGTTATAATTATTATTTTAACAGGAAATGAATTTACTTACGGAACATTCAGACAGCAATTTCTTTGCGGCGTCAGCAAATCTAATTTATTAGCCGGAAAAGGAATTATTATGCTGCTTTTGGTTTTTTACAGCGTCATTCTTATTTTTCTTGCCATATTATTATTTGGAAGCATTTATTCTCTCGACCATGCAGTACATGTTATGTTTTACAATTCACATTTTATTCTATTATATATTTTGCATGCTTTTGCTTATTTATCTGTTGCTTTATTTACAATTCTTCTTGTTAGAAAAACAGGAATAGCTATTTTATTATTTTTAGCTGTTATATTTTTATCAAACATTGCACTTGGCATGGTATTTCCTTTTTTGTACTCTTATTTTCCTGTTGAAGTAATGAATAATCTTATTCCAGCTCCTGATTTTTTTGAAAATTCCGCAGAATCAATTAATTTCATAGGTGGTGTTTTTATTAGTGTATCAGGTTCTGCAGGTGCTGCTTCTGTCAAATTAAGCTGCTTTGCAACTTTGTTTTACTTTGTTATGTTTTACTTTTTTTCGTGGTTTGTGTTTAACAAAAAGAATTT